>JAAYXU010000112.1 GCA_012515725.1 Clostridiales bacterium
CCGAGATAATAGACATATGTATTCTCATCCGCGCACTGCACATCCCGGATGACCGCCTGCTCAACCCATGGACTGGACACACCGGTGACCCAGTTGGTAAATCCCCTGCTTGTGAGCTGTCCGGCGTACTCGTCCTGCAGATCGGCAGTCATGACCGTATACTGCAGTGCGGCGCTGCGCATGGCCAGACCCTCTGTCCATACGCGCGCGGCATCCTCGTGGCTTCCCACGCCGGTTTTTTGCGTAGCCTCCATCAGCAGCTCGCTGCGCACCTTATAGGGATCGCGGCCCGCCAGCACCGGCCATGTGCCGTCTCCACCCAAGACTGTCGCCAGCAGCAAACCGAGAAGCGCCGCCGCTATCGCCAGCGTTACCCACAGCGCCGCGCGCTGTAGACTGCCGACAAATATGACCCGCATAGCAAATCCCCCCCGCATAATCTATGCGGCGGGGGATCGTTTCAGGACGGGGTTACAGATCCGTAGATACCGTCAGGCCGCTGCGCGCGCTCTTGCGCACCGCCTCGATGAGCTGCATCGTGCGGCGGACCGAAGACGGGGATACGATGAGATCCGCCTTTCCCTCGAGCGCGTCCGACAGGTTCCGATAAAGCTGGGTCCAGTTCTCGGTGATTTCCGGAAGCGGCAGGCGTTCGACGCACTCCTCAGGCTGGGGCGCCATCGTACGGGTAGGACCGGCCTCTGTGGTTGTGATAACCCTGCCCGATTCGTTGTCGAAGTACCGAAGGCGGACGATTTCGCCTTCCCGGGCCCCGAAGTCCGCGATCCGCAGCGTTCCCCTATCGCCGCACGCGAAGAAACGGGGAGGCTTGATGAGCCCGAACGTGCCGATCTGCACCCGCACATCAGGCCCGCCCTCGAATGCCATGTCCACGATGAAAAGGTCGTCCACTTCTTCGCAGAATACCTGGTGCAGCCGTGCCGACACGGACCGTATCTTTCTGTAAGGATACATGAACGTGAACTGATCGAGCATGTGGACGCCCCAATCCAGCAGCATACCCCCGCCTGACGCCCTGCGGGCGCGCCAGCCGTAGAGATACCCCTTGTAGCCGTACAAGCGGCTCTCGATCGTATGGACCGAACCCAGCGCGCCGCTTTCGACCACATTGCGCATGACCAGATAGTCCCGGTCCCATCTCCGGTTCTGGTGTACGGTGAAAAGCCTGCCGGTTTCACGTGAAACTTTGATCACGTCGTCCAGCTCCTTGAGCGTCAGTGTCACCGGCTTTTCGCACATCACGTTCTTACCGGCCAGCAGCGCCTCGATCGCGAGGTCGCGATGAAGATCGTTGGGCGTGGCGATGAGCACCAGATTTGTATCCGGATCAGAAAGAAAATCTTCCCTGCGCTCATATGCCCGCAGTCCCCGCTTGCGCGCGTCCGCAAGCCGTGCCGGATCGATATCGTGTACGCACACGACCTCGACGCCCTCTACTTTGGGCGCGTTGTCGGCGTGCCAGTTGCCCATGCCGCCGAAACCCAGTATGCCCATCCGGATAGCCATAGCAGTCTTCCTTTCTCTATGCGATGATCTCATGAACGGCAGACGGCGGATGGCAGATCACCACCTCCATACCGTCCGATACCCACTCGGCCCTTTGAACACGCGCGGGAATGAGGAGTTCGTCCCCTCTGCGCAGCGACAGGCAGCCCCGATCCCAGCGCACGCTTCCATCGCCGCCCGTGACGATCGCGACGCCGAGCGCTCCGGTGGCGCGATGGCGAAGCGCTCCCGATACCGCGAGGCGTGTCACCGAAAAGCAGTCGGTATGGCAGGGGCCCAGGAGCAGCGTCTCCTCGCCGCCGGACTCCCGGCGCAGTGTCCGGGGCGGTACACGGAAACGGGCCGCGTTCTCCGCTGCTGTGCGCCCCGTATAGTCAAAGCAGCGCAGCGCCGCCTCGGGATCGGCGTTGCGCTCGCGCACCGCGAAAACAGTGATGTCGCACGGCTCCTGAGTCTCCACGAGCAGACAGCCGCCTCCGATCGCGTGGGGAACGCCCGGGGGCACAATATACATTTCGCCCGGAGTCACCGGTATCGTATGGCACATCGCCAGCAACCCCGCGATATCGCCCCGCCGGTAGCACGCGGCGAACGCGTCGGGCGACACATCCTCCCGGAATCCCAGCACGATATGGGGCGGCTCGGGGGCGTCCTGCCGGACCGACAGCACGTACCAGCTTTCCTCCTTGCCGTACTCGGACGCGAAAAGCGCGTGCGCGAGCTCACGCGTAGGGTGGCACTGCAGCGTCAGCGGAGCGCCCGCGTCCAGGAGCTTGACGAGGAGCGCCGGCTCGTTTCCCCAGCGACCGATATGCCGCGCGCCCAGATAGCCCTCCGGGTCTGCCGCGATGAGGTCGCGCACGAGCGGCGTAGCGCCCCCGGGCGTCTGCGCGCGGGCAAGCCCCGCCTCCCCGTCCTCGCCCAGCACCCGCGTGACCGAGCCTACCCAGGCCTCGGGCCGGTTATCGTCGGTATCCGAGGGTATACCCCGGAAACGGTCCAGCTCCCGCCCGCCGCAATAGTGCTTGTTCTTGTTGTGTACCAGACGCAGTATATCGGATGCGCTCATCATTTCATTATCTCTGACCTCTTGTACTTCCAGTATAACGTCCACGGCGGCGCGGGGAAAGAGAGCATCCGAC
>JAAYXU010000113.1 GCA_012515725.1 Clostridiales bacterium
GCATCCGGTCGGCCGACTCGATCATCTTCTCCTGCCATTCGGGTGTAGAGGGGCACATCGCCACCATCGGCTTGTTGCCGTTCATGACCTTGCGCCAAGTTCCGTGGCGGAAATAGGTCTCGCAGAACGTGCGCTCCCTGCCCCACATATCCTTTATCGCTATCCGGCGGCCCACCTTCTGATGGTAATCGGTGTCGGGGTCGACGATATAGTAACTCATGAACATGAATACCTTGCCGCCTGCCTCGTGTATCCGGCGAATCTGCTCTCTGAGCTCCTCCTCGCCGCCCAGCTCGTCGTCGGCCTCGTACTCGGGCCACAGCCGCGAGAACCCGCCGGGAATCCACCCCAGTATGAAAAGGGTGTTCATGCCCGCGTCACGCACCTGCTTAAAGAGCCGCTCCATGTCGCTGTAGTGGAAGTTGATCTCCCCGAACTGGTTTTTCATTATGACCCGCAGCCAGCCGGTGAATTCGTCCATCCACGCGGGACGCACTGGGGCCTTCCACCCTGTGCCCTCGATCCATGCGCGGTACTTTTTTGCGCCCGCGTGCCAGTCGCCACCATGCAGACTGATGCAGTAGGGCAGCGTTTCAAACACCCCGCCTTTCTTGAGGAACGGATATTTTATGAACGAGAACGCCAGATTTTTGTCGGCGGTCTTCTTCTCAAAGGCCATCGCGGTGCTCTGCTGTGTGTCGTCGTAGGATGCCATGTAGAGTCCGCCCCGGTCACCGTCCAGCTCAAACCACTGCATACAGGCGCGTCCGGGATAGGTTCTGTAGAAGTTGGTGTGCATGTGTTCGGGCCCTTCGTATATGCGAGTACCCATGACCGCGTTGTAGTCGAGCTCCCGGGGGTTCTCATAGCGGAACCCGAGATCCGAAGGGACATAAAGCACATCGCTCGCTGGATCGGCGGATATCGAGCGGATACCCCGCACCATCGGGAACACCCACTCCATGATCTCGACGTCGGCGTTGTTCTCGACCTTGGCGCTGGCCAGCACCTCGTCGTCCCGCAGCGTAAACGTGCACGTGACGGCGATGGGCAGCGTCGTGTCTTTGAACTTAAGCTCCCGCGCCGACACGGTGATGGAGCTGCCGTCGGCGGTGATCGTATACTCCTGCCCGCATCCATCGATGCAGTTTTCTTCGACTCGCTCGTCCTTGAATATGAGCCGGAAGAAATACTCAGGCGTCTCGATGAGCTCGACTCCGCTGGCCTTGTTATAAAGGCTCGCGATGTTCCCCCTTTCGTCGATCGTAAAGGTCAGTTTGTCGTTCGTGATCGTTGCCATCGTATTAGGCCTCCTTATTTTTCCCATGAGAACCCGCCGCTCCTTTTGCGCCGGGTATAGCTCATAGTTTCATCCAGATACTTTTTTACGTTTTCATACTCGATGCTGGCGACCGCGGTATAGAGTATGTCGATGATATTGAGCTGTCCGATCCGCGAGCTCATCGCGCCGCTTCGCACAAAGGACTCGGTCGATGAGGTTTGCAGGCGTATGTCCACCAATTTGCTCAGGCGGTTGGGCCCGTATCGGGTGATGCCGATCGTGGTGGCTCCGGTCTCGCGGACGACGCCGAGCGTGTCGAATATGTCCCTCGATTCGCCCGAATAAGATATGAGCACCGCCACGTCGTCCTTTGTAAGGCCCGCCGCCGATAGTATCTGCATATGGGGATCGGGAGTCGCCACCGATACCTTCTTTATGCGCAGGAATTTGTTCTGCGCGTCGTAGGCGACGAGCCCCGAATTGCCCACGCCGTAAAAATCTACGCGCCCCGCCTTCACTATGGCCTGAACAGCCCGCTCCATTTGAGCGGGATCCAAGACGTTAGCGCTGTGCTCGAGAGTGCGGATGTTGTTCTGGCATACGCTGCGGATGATCGACTCTATGCTGTCGTTGGGATGGATGTCTGAGTATTTGAGATTCTCCCGATTGGAGAGGGCCAGATCCGTGGACAGCGCGACGCACAGCTGCTTGTATCCCCTGTAGCCCAGGGTTTTGCACAGACGGACCACCGAGGATTTGCTGACGTCGCTGCGGGTTGCCAGCTCCTCGATGGGCATGTTTATCGTCTCCTCTGGATAATCAATAATAAACCTTGCGATTCGCTTCTCGGCGGGCGAGAGCGTATCGAGCGAATCCCGGACTCTGACATAGCATCCGGACATCTCCATTGCGTTTACCATCTTCCCCTCATCGCTGCTGCCGCGTCCCCCCTGCTATAGCTGCGCCGCATCCAGCCCCAGCACTACGAACGCGCCGGTCGTAACGTCGGGCAGTTCTACGACTATTCCCTCGGAGCCAGCTCTGACGGCCGTGGTCACGATCCCCTCGGGCGTCGCGACCGCCGCCTTATCAGCTTTGATCGGGCTTCCGGCGGGTATGATCAGCCGCGCGCCCAAGGCCGGACGCTCCAGACTGTCTATATTGGTCAGGCACGCCACATAGTAGGGCTTGCCCTCATTTGTCCCGGTTACGGTCTGAACCGCAAGGCACGGTCGATCGGCTTCCACCCGGAGCGCCGGCTCGATTCCGGCCTGCTCGAGCGCCTCCGCGGCGCTAAGGAGCGCCGCCTGCCCGCTGGTCTGGCGGCGTCTGAATCCCTGGTTGAAAGCGTCGTATACATAGACCGCGCCGCCCGACGCGGCAAACGCGTCAAGGTCGGCCACCTCGTCCTCCGAGAGGCCCTCCAGCACCGGTACGAACGCGGCGCGCGCTCCAAGAGCGCCGGCCGCAAGGTCGCATGCGCGAAGCACGTCGACCGAGGTCCCCGCCTGGCGCAGCGCCGCATAGATGTGCCGGGTATATATGGTACTGCGCTCAGCGCATTCATGCGTTTTCTTCGCGCCGCCATTGTCCCGCGCGTCCCAGTAGGCGTTGGCGTGCTCCGAAAAAAGGATCGCCGCTCCGCTGCGCAGTCTATCCGCGCACGCTAGCCATGGGGAGAGACGATTGAGAAGAGCCGTCATAGCCACGGCGCGGTCATACTTGACAGTGCGCGTGCCGTTATTAAAGACCATGCCGAACCCCTCGGGCTCCGGCCCGTCGGCATACGGATAGTCGGCCCGCCACTGATAGTATAGTATGCCCTTGTAGCCCGCGCCGATGGCGGCGTATGTCTCCCGCTCCCATTCCTCGGGCGCCAGAGCCGTACGGGCGTTGTACTCGATGAGCCATGCGTGCTTGCCGTACACGGCTGCCGCTGATTCCGCGGCGTCCAGCACCAGGGCCGCCGAGTAGAAACTGGGGCCTTTGCAGCCGATGTAGTGGGTTATGCCCAGTATATCCATACTCTGCGCCACACGGAAATAATCCTCGCCCCGGATGGCCGATCCCGGCATAACGGGGCACGGCATATGGCAGGTGAGGGTCTCGGGCAGCGCGTAGCCTTCCTTGGCCCTGTCGCTCAGGTCATTGAGGAAGTCGTTCATCCGCTCAGTGAGGAACAGCCGCCAGCGCATCCACGGGGCCGGATCCTCGTCGTAATGCGGCCGCCTGCGCGGCGGCTCGTAGCGCTCGGCTTCAGGCCCGCTCATGTACCCGCGTTCGACCAGCCAGCGGCGGTGAGCCCGTATGGTCTCCGGGTGATAGTCGTAGAATCCCGCATTCGGATACGCCGGTTCATTGTATATCTGAAAGCTGACCATGCCCGGCACGCCGTCAAAGTGGCGGGCCGAGGCGACGGTCGCGTTGCGGTTATCCTCGATGATGCCCTCATGATTGAGGCAGTTGCGGACAAACCAGCCCCAGTGGAACCGCATCTCCTCGTCGTTCTCGTCCAGCATCGTTATATTTTCAAAGCCCCGCAGATTGAAATAATAACCCTGCAGACGGACCATGGTTGCGATACCGACGCGATCGGCTTCCCGGAGAGTCTCGTCTATGAACGGAAAGGATGTGCTGACCTGACCGTTTTCGAGCTTCACATCGCCCAGCGCCGCGACGCGCACGAAGTTAAATCCCGCTTCGGCCATTTCCCGCAGATCCTTCTTCATTTCGCCCACGCGATCGCCCTCGGGCGGTACCGGCACCTTCTGTGGGTGATAGGAAGGATAGTACGACATGCCCAGCGCCAGCACGGGCTTTCCGTCGCTGTGAAGTATCCCGTTTGTAAGCGTATACATCGATATTCTCCTTTGTATCGTGATTGTTTATGGGTGCTCGATTACGATAAACGCTCCAAGTCCGACCTCTGGGAGTGGTATATGCAGGCGTCCGTCCCTTTCCCCGGCCGTGAGGGCGATCTCCTCCTCAGGCGTAAAAAACGTCACCTTTGTCACCTGAGCCGCTTTGACACCGATCGAAAGGGACAGCGCCGTGGTACCAGCGGCCAGCCTGCGCTCTTTCGTATCGGTATTAATAAGGCACGCGATGTGGTAGCCTTCTGCGCAGAGCATTTTCACGTCCACGAGAGCGCTTCCCAAAAAGAGCGCCATAGGCATAATCCCCCACTCGGAGAGCGTCTCCGCCGCGGGATTGTCGGCGTAGAGATAGCCGTGGCGGCGCTTGACGGGCTCGGGCGCATAGTTGAAGAACCCGTCACTTCCGGCCATAAACTCGACGACCGCGCCTCCGGACTGCCGGAAGGCCTCGATCTGATCAAGCTCTGCCGAGCTGAGGCCCTCCCGCGCGGGTACGATGAGCAGCCGGACACGCAGCGGATTGTCCGCAAGATCCATGGCGCGCGTAAAGTCGACGGGTACGCCCGCCTTACGCATGAGCCGGTATGCCTGCATCATCGCGTGGGCGACGCGGCTCCTGCCGTGATCCACGGCGTCAAAGTATGCGTTTGCGTTCTCAGAAAATAGAATGGCTACGCCCGCGCGGCATTTCTCGGCCATCGCGATGAGGCTGCTTAATTTCTCGTTAATAAGACGGTTCATGCGGACGGCGCGCTCAAACGCCTCCGTCCGTGTCCGGTCGTTGTAAAGGATACCGAACTGATTGGGCTCAGGCCCGTCAGGGAACGGATAATCAGCTCGCCACTGATAGTAAAGGATGCCCTTGATGCCGCTTCCAACCGCCGAATAGGTTTCACGGTCCCACTCGTTGGCCGGCATGTCGGTGCGGGCGTTGTACTCGACGAGCCAGGCATGCTTTCCAAATGTGGCGGCGGCGCTCTCAGCGGCGTCGAGTATCTCACTGGCGTTATAGTGCAGCTCACCGAATGCCGGTGTGTAGTGGGTGATCCCCAGTATCTCCATGCCCTGGGCGGTGCGGTAGTAATCCTCGCCCCGCATGGCTGCCGCGGCGGTCATCGGGCAGCTCATATGGCAGGTCAGCGTTTCGGCTTTCGGGTTGCCTTCGCGGGCTTTGCGCGCCAGATGGCACATGTACCAGTTGAGCCGCTCATAGTGGAACATGCGCCAGTTGATCCACTCGGAGGGATCCTCCCCTTCTTCGGGACGTTTGCGCGGCGGCTCGGTGGCCATCGCCTCGTCCAGGCTCTTAATCCCCTGCTCGACCAGCCATTTCCGGTACGCGGCGATCGAGTGTGGATTATAGTCCACGTTGCCGTGGTATGCCGGTTCGTTATATATCTGGTAGCTAATAAGCGCCGGGTACTCCGCGAAGTTCTTAGCCAGCGCCACGGTGCAGTCTTCGTTATCCCTGAGTATCCCCTCGTGGTTGAGGGAACTACGCAGAAAGCACTCGTACAGTCCTAGCTCGCGGCCCTCGGCGGTGATCATGCCCTCGTTTGTATGACCGGATACGTTCAGCGTGTATCCCTGCAGGCGTACCATCGCGGCCATGCCCACCTCGGACGCGTACCCGACTCCCAGGTCTATAAGGGGAAGGCTGACCTCAATCCCCTCGGGTCCGCTGCCGGCGCGTCGAATATCGCCCAGCGCGGCAAACCGTAGCAGATTAAAGCCAGCCTCCGCCATCTCCTTCATGTCCAGCCTGAGCTGCCCTTCCCTGTCGTCGTCAGGCAGGACCGGAAACTTCTTTGGATGGTAAGACGGATAATACGACAGGCCCAGCGCCAGTACGGGCTTTCCTTCCCGATAAAGGATTCCATTTTCTAGTTGGTACATTAAATCTCATCCTTTTCTGTTGCCAGGCCTGATATTTGGTTTATCGCTTCGGGTTAGTCCGTTTCCTTCTTCTCAGTCTCCGCGTGTGTATAGAGCGGATCGCCGATCGGCCTTGCCTCCTTCGACGGATCGTAGTCCGACCAGTCGATGGACCATGTCTTGCGGCGGCGGAATGGCTGATGGAATTTGTTGCCGATGACGCCGCGGGCCTCCATGCTGATCATGCAGGCGCGGGTGCAGCCGCGCGAGCCGCAGATGGCCTGGCCGGTGTTGTAGAGGTTGCGGGGCTTCTTGTAGAAGGGTGAGAACCATGCCGGCTTGAACTGATCGGATCCCGGCTTATAATAGCCCTTCTCTCCCTTGGGCACCCGTACGCCGCCCGTAAAGGTTTCGTCGCACAGTTTGACGTCGATGTCGGTCCACTCTACGTCGTAGCCTCCGAGCTTAACCTTGACGGTCTCGGTCTCGCTGAGCGCTCCGGCGGGGCAGGCCCGCACGCATGCCATGCACCGGTTGCACAGCGTTCCGGGCGCCATGATGGGATCAGGCTCTAGCTCCATCTCAGTGATCATGATGCCCACCCGCTGGCGCGGCCCGAACTGGGGCGTAAGGAGCATCTTGCTAAACCCGATCTCACCCAGGCCCGCCAGGTACGACGCGATACGCAGCTGTACCATGACGTCGGGATTAGCGCGGCCGGGCTCGACGGCCTTGCTGTAGTTCTTGCGCAGCTTGCCCACGCCGTCGATCGCGCGCCAGTCGCTCTGGTGGCCATAAGGTATCGCCTCGTATCCTTCGTCCTCGATGGCCTTGGCGAGATTGATGACTGTCATCGGCATATACAGATATGTAATGCCGCCGTATCCCATGCTCGAGTAGTTGCTGAAGAACGTGCCTTCCTCCACGCCGCGCAGGCTTCCCCGCATGACGCGGAACGCCATCGCTATAACCGACTTGGCTTCGGGCATGATCTGGCGCGGGTCCATCTGGATGGGCGCTCCCTCCCAGCGGTCTATGGAACCGATCGACACCGCGTCGGCGCCCATCGACAGCGCCAGTTCCTTCACTCTTTGTGCGTCTAACATTATTTGTTTTCTCCTCTCCTATTATACCTGATTGTTCTGTTCGCGGCTCATCCCTTGAGCGAGCCAATCATAACACCTTTCGTGAAGTACTTCTGTATGAACGGATATACAAACAGTATCGGCACCGTCGCCACGACGATGAACGCGAACTTGAGCAGATCCGACATACCCTGCAGCCTTAATATCTCCTCGTCGGTCATCGTGCTGAGCATCTCTGTGCTGAACTGGTTCTGGATTAGAATTTCACGCAGGAACAGCTGCAGCGGCCACAGGCTCCGGCTATTGAGATAGAGCATCGCCGGGAAATAGCTGTTCCAGTGGCCTACCGCGTAATAGAGCGTGATGACCGCTAAGACCGCTTTGGATAGCGGCAGCAGGATCGCGAAGAAAAACCGGAAATCCGAGCATCCGTCCACGACCGCCGCTTCATTGAGTTCGTGCGGAATCGTATTCTGGAAGAATGTTCGCGTGATGACCATGTTGTATACCGAGATGGCTCCCGGCACGATTAGCGCCCAGGGAGTATTATACATATTAAGATCACGTATGAGCAGGAAGCTGGGGATAAGTCCGCCGCTGAAGAGCGTCGTGAACGCGAACAGGAACGTCAGCCATCCCCGGCCCGGCAGCGTAGGCCGCGAAAGGGCGTACGCCGCGCACACTGTCATCGCGATATTCCACAGCGTACCGGCCACCGTATACATGAGCGTGTTACGGTATCCCGTCCAGACCACACGATACTCGAACACCTTCTGATAGCTCATGACCGACGGCTCCACCGGGAAAAGGACAACGCGGCCGTTGGTCACTGCCTGTCCCGATGAAAAAGAGGACGACAGCACGAATATAAGCGGGTATATAACGATCACCGTTAAAAAGAAGATGAGCGTATATACGATCGTATAATAGATCCTGTCCGACGTCGAAAGCTTCACCTTCGTGGGAGCGGCGAGCATTTTCTTTTCAGTTCTTGCAGTCATGCCATTCGCCTCCTTTCTACCACAGGCTGGTATCGCCCGCGCGCTTGGCGATGGCGTTTACGGTCGATATGAGTATGAGGTTTATTACCGAGTTGAACAGCCCAATGGCCGTCGCATACGGATAATCCGGTATGCTGGCAGTCAGGCCCACCTTGTACACGTAGGTCGATATAACCTCGCTTTTGGCCAGATTTAGCGTGTTCTGCATGAGCAGCACCTTTTCGTACCCGATCGTCATGATCGAACCGGTGCGCAGTATCAGCATGATGACCGCGGTTGGCAGTATGCTGGGTATGTCGATGTGTATGACCCGCTGGAAGCGGCTGGCTCCGTCGATCGTCGCCGCCTCATGCAGCTCCGGGCTTACGCTTGACAGCGCCGCCAGGTATATGATCGAGCCCCAGCCGAACTGCTGCCAGATGCCCGACCAGACGAAAAGATGGATAAACCCGCTTGCTTTCCCAAGTATGTCTTTGGGATATGTGCCTGTAATCGTATTTACGAGCGATCCATAGAGACCGCTGCGGGAGTTGAGCACCTGAAAGAGCAGACCGACCAGCACGACCACCGATATAAAGTGCGGCATATACGTGATGGTCTGTATGGCCCGCTTTATCCGCTCGTGCCGAAAGCTGTTAAGCAGCAGCGCGAACAGGATCGGAATCGGGAATCCTGCGAATATAGAGTAGAACGATATCGATATTGTGTTGAGGACCACCCGTCTAAACATATGCGAGTGGAAGAACTTAACGAAGTTATCAAACCCGATCCACGGGCTACCCCAGATGCCCTTCTTGTAGTCGAACACCTTGAAGGCGAGCTGGACTCCCGTCATCGGATAGTAGTGGAATAGTAAAAGATAAGCGACGGGCAGCAGCAGAAAAATATAGATCTGCCAGTGGCGCAGTATGCGCCTGCCCAGCTTCCGACCCGCGCTGGAACGGATGGTATAGCTCCTCGTTGCGGCTGCTATGTTGTTCAAAATACCCTCCCCTTTTTTCTGTGTCAGCAGATGCCTTAGTCGGTATATTTGTCTAATTCCTGTCATTTTTGAAAACGGGTTTGCAGCGCGCCCGTTTGGACACGCCGCAAACCATTTTTTCTAGGATCATCCGTGTTGTGGATCCGGGCGTTGCCCGGTTCCCGGTTCAGACGGCATGGAGCGCATCCGCTCAGCCGCCGTACATCCGATCAAAGACGCCCTGTACGACTTCAAGCACGCCGGGCAGTCCGATCGCGTCGAGTTCGTTTATGTAAGCCTGCCAGGCCGCGTCGTCATTAATGTCGAGCTGGCCTACGCAGAAGGCTGCGGTCGATTCCTTGGCATAGGTCTCGAGGCTGGCGACCACCTCAGTGATAGCGTTGGTTTCCTCAGCCGTATAGATGAGCTTCGGAATGGCTTTGTCTGCGGAGCCCGCGGCGGTGGCCGCCTGATATAGGGGCATGGCCTGGGCGATCATATACTCGGAGTTTACCTGGCCCTTGGGTACCACGCGGCCTGCTGCGATGCCGTACTGGCGGATGAAGGGGCCTGCCTGATACCAGTGGAAGTTCTGTACGATGCCCCAGGGATCCTCGTGGATGATTACGTATCCGGGGAAACCC
>JAAYXU010000114.1 GCA_012515725.1 Clostridiales bacterium
AAGATCGTGCTCAACATGGGGCTGGGCGACGCGAAGGACAACGCCCGTTCGCTGGAAACGGCCGTGTCGGAGCTCTCGCTCATCGCCGGACAGAAAGCGATCGTCACAAAGGCCCGCAAGTCAGTCGCGAACTTCAAAGTGCGCACCGGCATGAACGTCGGAGCCAAAGTCACGCTGCGCGGCGACCGCATGTACGAATACATGGATAGGCTCATCAGCGTCGCGCTTCCGCGGGTACGCGACTTCCGCGGGCTGTCTGTCAAATCATTCGATGGACGCGGCAACTATGCGATGGGCGTCAAGGAGCAGCTCATCTATCCGGAGATCCGCTACGATAAGGTGGAGGCCGTGCGCGGAATGGACATTATATTCGTCACCACCGCAAAGACCGACGAGGAAGCCAGAGCGCTTCTGGACCTGCTGGGTATGCCCTTTGCCCGCGACTAACGAGGAGGTACTAGGAAAGTGGCCAAAAAAAGCATGATCGCCAAGCAGAAGAGAACACCGAAATTCTCTACCCGGGCATATACACGGTGCCGCATTTGCGGGCGTCCTCACGCCGTTCTGCGCAAATACGGCGTATGCCGGATCTGCTTCCGGGTGTTGGCGTACCACGGCCATATCCCCGGCGTGCGCAAAGCCAGCTGGTAGGCAACCTTAAGGGAGGTAGCACTATGAATATCACGGATCCCATCGCCGACATGCTCACGCGCATCCGCAACGGTCTGGTTGCAAGGCTGGATGCGGTCGAGGTTCCGGCTTCGAACATGAAGAAAGCCATCGCCGAGATACTGCTCGAAGAAGGGTATGTAAAGGGCGTCAAATACGTCAAGGACGATAAGCAGGGCGTGCTGCGCATTACGCTCAAGTACGGCCCCGACGGCGCGAAGGTCATCAAAGGCCTCAAGCGCATCAGTAAGCCCGGTCTGCGGGTATACGCGAAAAAGGATCAGGTGCCCAAGGTTCTGGGCGGACTGGGCATCGCCATTATTTCTACGTCCAGGGGAATCATGACCGACAGGAACGCGCGTACGGCCGCCGTGGGCGGCGAAGTGCTGGCCTTTGTCTGGTAGTCCCGGGGCGAATTGAACTGGAGGTGCAACCACGATGTCTCGAATCGGCAAACAAGCCGTGAGCGTACCTGGCGGCGTGACCGTGACGGTTTCCCCCGAAAACGTCGTGACCGTCAAAGGTCCCAAAGGGCAGCTTTCACAGAAGATGGATTCCGCCATCACCCTCAATCAGGAGGACGGGAAGCTGACGCTGACCCGCAGGAATGACAGCAAACAGAACCGCGCCTATCACGGGCTTTACCGCTCGCTGCTGGCCAATATGGTTACCGGCGTAACGGAGGGGTTCAAAAAGGAACTCGCAATCGAGAGCGAGGAAGGATTCCGCGCAGAGATGACGGGCGGAAAACTCGTGCTCAACGTCGGTTTCTCGCACCCTGTCGAGATCGAGGCGCCCGAAGGCGTCACCTTCGAGACGCCCAAACGCACCCAGATCATCGTAGCGGGCATCGACCGGCAGCGGGTTGGGCAGGCAGCCGCCGATATACGCGCCGTCCGTCCGCCCGAGCCATACAAGGGCAAGGGAATCCGCTACGCGGATGAGCATGTGCGCCGCAAGGAAGGAAAAACCTCGTCTTAATAACAGCCGAGAGAAGGAGCGCTGGACAGCATGATTCATCAGAAAGACAAGAACGCGATACGCCAGGTGCGTCATATGCGGGTGCGCAGCAAGCTGCGCGGCACGCCCGAACGGCCCCGTCTGTGCGTTTATCGTTCATCCAAGCATATTTATGCCCAGATCGTTGACGACGATTCGGCCGTGACGCTTGCTTCGGCATCCACGGTGGAGCCGGCGCTGCGCGAGAAGGTGCGGGAGCTTAAAAAAGCCGATGCAGCCGCGCTGGTGGGACAGACGGCCGCCCAGCGCGCTCTCGAGAAGGGTATCGCGAGCGTAGTTTTCGACCGCGGCGGTTACCTCTATCACGGGCGCGTCGCGGCCCTCGCCAAGGGTGCGCGCGACGCCGGGCTTAAGCTATAATGGGAGGAACAGGCATGGAACACTTTGATCCGGCTACGGTGGATTTGAAGGAGAGACTGGTGTCCATCAACCGCGTGGCGAAGGTTGTAAAGGGCGGCCGGAATTTCCGCTTCACCGCGCTCATGGTGGTGGGCGACGAGAACGGTCATGTAGGCTTTGGCAGCGGAAAAGCAGCCGAGATTCCCGAAGCGATTCGCAAGGGAATCGAGGCCGCCAAGAGAAACATGATCGCGGTAGCCACAACGGGCACCACCATTCCCCATGAGGTCTCAGGCCGCTTCGGAAGAGGACACGTGATGCTTTTCCCCGCCGAAGAAGGCGCGGGCGTGATCGCGGGCGGACCGGTCCGCGCTGTGATGGAGCTGGCGGGCATCAAGGACGTCCGCACCAAGTCCTACGGCTCCAGCAATCCCGCCAACTGTATAAAGGCTGCGATAGAGGGTCTTAAGATCCTGCGCACCGCCGAGGAAGTGGCCCGGCTGCGGGGCAAGACCGTAGAAGAGATATTAGGATAGGAGGAGCGGTATGGCAACCGAGGCAAAGAAGCTGAAAATCACGCTTGTAAAGAGCACTATCTCCTGCCTGGATGACCAGATCGCCACCGTCCGGGCCCTGGGGCTTAGAAAGATCCGCCAATCGGTCGTCAGGGACGACAGTCCTGCGATCCGGGGGATGGTCTTCAAAGTACGCCACCTCGTCGATGTCGAAGAGATCGGGTAGCGGGAAGGAGCAAGAGCCATGAAAATCAATGAAATCACCCCGCCGGCGGGCTCGGCTCGAAGCGCGAAGCGTATCGGCCGCGGCACCGGCTCGGGAACAGGCAAGACCTCGGGCAAGGGCCATAAAGGCCAGAAGGCCCGCAGCGGCGGCGGAACCCGTCCCGGGTTTGAAGGCGGTCAGATGCCGCTGTACCTGCGTCTGCCCAAGCGCGGTTTTACCAATCGGTTCAAGAAGGTGTTCGCGGAGGTGAACGTCGGCTCCCTCAACGCGTTTGAGGACGGCGTCGTCGTCAGCCCCGAGATACTTATCGAAATGGGTATTATCCGCAAGCTTTGCGACGGCGTCAAGATACTGGGCGACGGCGAGCTTGACAAGCGGCTCACCGTGAAAGCCCACCGCTTCAGTCAGTCAGCCAGGGAGAAAATCGAAGCTGCCGGCGGCAGCGTTGAGGTGATCTGAAGATGCTGGAAATCCTCCGCAACGCGTGGAAGATTCAGGAACTGCGCAAAAAGATACTCTATACGCTGCTCATGCTGTTTATATACCGGATCGGCTCGTTCGTGCCCGTCCCCGGAATCTCGCACGCGCACCTGAGCAGCGCCATTGCGGGCAACAGCCTCTTGTACATGCTTGACATGTTCAACGGCGGCGCACTGAGCAACTATACGCTGTTTGCGGCGGGGATCACACCCTATATCACGGCGTCGATCGTATTCCAGCTGCTGACGATGGCCATTCCACGCCTGGAGGCGCTCCAGAAAGAGGGCGAGGAGGGCCGCAAGAAGATCGCGCAGTACACGCGCTACGCCGGAATCGTGATGGCGCTAATACAGGCAGTGGGTATCCTGCTGACACTGGGCCCCACCGCGGTCACATCGACTGCCTGGTACAACTACGCGACGATCGGTATCGTGCTTGCGGCCGGTACCGCGATCTGTATGTGGATCGGAGAGAGGATCACGGAGAACGGCATCGGAAACGGCATATCGCTGCTCATCTTTATAAACATCGTCGCGAAGATGTCCAGCACGATATTCCTTGGCATAAAGGGCATCATCGATGATCCGAGCCTCGTGTGGGTCGTGCCGGTTACGCTCGTGGGAGCGCTTATAATCATCGTCGCCATTGTGTTCGTGGACATGGGCCAGCGCCGCATACCGGTGCAGTACGCCAAGCGCGTCGTGGGACGCAAGCTCTACGGCGGGCAGTCGACCCATATACCGCTCAAGGTAAATAACGCGGGTGTCATGCCTATCATCTTCGCGATGACGATCGTGTCGTTCCCGGGCATGCTCATCAGCATGTTCTTTAGCACGTCGCGCTTCGGTCAGGCGTACGCTCAGGCAATGGCCAACGGGAGTCTGCTGTACGGTATCATCACGGCGCTCTTTATAATATTCTTTACGTATTTCTACAGCACGGTCTCGTTTAACCCGATCGAGATCAGTAAGAATATTCAGCAGAACGGCGGATTTATTCCCGGTATCCGTCCCGGAAAGACGACAAGCGACTACCTGGCCCGGATCAGCTCGCGCATCACGCTGTTCGCGGCGCTGTTCTTCGCAGTGCTGGCCACGATCCCTATGATCATCACCGCCCAGACCGGCGCAAACCCGATGGGCGCGACATCGGTGATCATACTGGTGGGCGTCGCGCTGGAGACAAGCAAGCAGCTAGAGTCCCATCTGCTTATGCGCCACTACAAGGGATTCCTCAAGTAGTATGGGCGGCATGAGGGTGATTTTGCTGGGCCCGCCGGGAGCGGGCAAGGGTACGCAGGCAGCGCGCATACGTGAGCGTTACGGGCTGCCTCACATATCGACCGGAGACATGCTGCGCTCCGCGATCCGCGCACAGACCGAGCTGGGACTGTCCGCGAAGGCCTATATCGACCGGGGTGAGCTGGTTCCCGACGACGTAGTCATCGGGATCGTCCGGGAAAGGCTGGGGGAGGACGACTGCGCGAAGGGCTATCTGCTGGACGGGTTTCCCCGTACGGTGGAGCAGGCCCGGGAGCTGGAGCGGTTCGCCGCGCCCGATATGGCGATACTGATCGACGCGGACGCAGAGCTTCTTGTTGCCCGGATTTCGAGCAGGAGAGTATGCCCGGCCTGCGGAGGGATATTCACCTCGCGCGAGACCACGGACGGCGTATGCCCGCAGTGCGGCGGGACGGTCATACAGCGCGACGACGACACGGAGGCTACGGTGCGCACCAGGCTTGCCGTATATGAACAGCAGACTAGGCCGCTCATCGACTACTACGCGGAGCGTGGGATACTGCGCAGGGTGCAGAGCATGGGCAGTATCGAGGATGTCTTCAGGAAAGTTAACGCGCTGCTGGAGCAGCAGCTCAGATGATCGCACTGCGCACCGACAACGAGATCGAGCGTATGGCTCTGGCGGGCAGGCTTACCGCGGAGTGTATGCAAGAGATCGCGCCCATGATACGGCCCGGCGTTTCCACCGCCGAGCTCGACAGGGCAGCCAAGCGGTTTATAGTAGATCGCGGAGGAAGGCCGTCGTTCCTCGGATATCACGGCTATCCGGCCAGCCTGTGCGCATCGGTCAACGAGGAGGTCGTTCACGGCATCCCGGGACCGCGCAGACTGCGCGAAGGCGACATCGTGGGCATCGATCTGGGCGTCATACTGGATGGCTATCAGGGCGATATGGCGCGCACGTTCGCGGTGGGAGCTGTGAGCGACGCGGCGCGGGCGCTCATCGACGCGGCGCACGATTCGTTCGAGGCGGCGCTTGCGGTCATGATTCCCGGCAATAGGCTGGGCGACATAGGCCACGCGGTGCAGACGCTGGCCGAGTCCCGCGGTTACGGCGTTGTCAGGGAGCTGTGCGGGCACGGTATCGGCCACGATATGCACGAAGATCCCGAGGTGCCCAATTACGGACAGGCGGGCAGGGGGCTTAGGCTGCGGCCGGGTATGGTACTGGCGGTGGAGCCCATGATTAACGCAGGTACCTGGAGGGTGAAGTTCCTGGACGACGGGTGGACCGTGGTCACCGGTGACGGCAGCCTGTCGGCGCACTGGGAGAATACGGTCGCTGTCACTGCGGACGGACCGCGCATACTGACGGCGGCGGATTCATGAAAGGAGCGTATGCCATGAACGCCAGCAGTCCTCCCGAAGTAGGAACCGTGGTTTGCTCCAGGGCGGGCCGGGACGCGGGCAGGTACTTTGTGGTGCTGGAGGTGCTGGATGACCAGTATGTCCTCATCGCCGACGGGGATCTCCGCAAGGTCGCCAGCCCGAAGAAAAAGAAATTAAAGCATTTGGATATTAAAATGGTATCCATTCCCATCGTGAAGGAAAGAATGAGGGAGAAAAGCCGATTGTTTGACTATGATATTCGACAGAATCTTGTCGCTCTGGGGTACGGTCCGGACAAGGACGGGCAGGAGAAATAGGAGGGGAAAGCTTGTCTAAACAGGATGTCATCGAAGTAGAGGGGACCGTGATTGAAGCCTTTCCGAACGCGATGTTCCTGGTGGAGCTTCCGAACGGACACACCATTCGGGCGCACATATCCGGAAAGCTCCGGATGAACTATATTCGGATTATTCCCGGCGATAAGGTCACTATTGAGTTATCGCCATACGACCTGTCCCGCGGGCGCATCACGTGGCGCGGGAAACCCCGCCGGGCGTGACCCGGCCAGAAGGAGGCGTTCAGCAATGAAAGTAAGACCCTCGGTAAAGCCCATCTGCGAGAAGTGCAAGGTCATCAAGCGCAAGGGGCGCGTCCGCGTCATCTGCTCGGTGCCACGGCACAAGCAGAGACAGGGATAAGCACGGACCATTGTTCCAGGCCGGTGGGGCGGCTGTCCGGATCCAGCTCCGTTCCGGAATCCCGCGCGGCCCGGTTTATATGAATTATTGAAAAATCTGCATGGAGGTGTCTCGGTTCTATGGCTCGTATACAAGGCGTAGACCTGCCCCGCGACAAGCGAATCGAAGTGGCGCTGACCTACCTGTATGGGATCGGACAGCCCACGGCGACAAAAATTTGCAAAGAAACCGGTATTGATCCCGATACCCGCGTCAAGGACATGTCCGAGGCCGAGGTCGGTCAGATCAGGACCTATATCGAGCAGCACATCAAGGTGGAAGGCGATCTGCGCCGCGAGGTGTCGATGAACATCAAGCGGCTCATCGAGATCGGCTGCTACCGCGGCATCCGCCATCGGCGCGGACTGCCTGTGCGCGGCCAGAACACAAAGACAAACGCGCGCACCCGCAAGGGTCCCAAGCGGTCGGCCACCAAGAAGAAGAAAGCGTAACGCGGAGGGAGTATTATGGCTAAGACAGCAGCCACAGCAAAGCACGGGGTTCGCCGCCGCCGTGAGAAAAAGCACATCGAACGGGGAGCGGTCCATATTCGTTCCTCTTTCAATAACACGATCGTGACCATCACCGACGTGCAGGGCAACGCGCTTTCGTGGTCCAGCGCAGGTTCGCTTAATTTCCGCGGATCGCGCAAGAGCACGCCCTTCGCCGCCCAGATGGCCGCCGAAACGGCAGCCCGCGGCGCGATGGAGCATGGGCTCAAGATCGTGGACGTATTCGTTAAGGGGCCCGGTTCGGGCCGCGAAGCGGCTATACGGGCGCTGCAGACGGCGGGACTCGAGATCGCTATGATCAAGGACGTCACGCCCATACCCCATAATGGCTGCCGTCCGCCCAAGCGCCGCAGAGTCTGATTGAGGAGGAACATTAGATCATGGCTAAATATACCGGATCCGTATGCCGGCTGTGCCGCCGCGAGGGAGCAAAGCTGTTTTTGAAGGGAGACCGCTGCTATAGCGGGAAGTGCTCCTTCAACAAGCGGCCGGTTCCCCCCGGACAGCACGGTCAGGGCAGAAGGAAGATGTCCGAGTACGGCCTGCAGCTTCGCGAGAAGCAGAAGATGCGCCGCGCCTACGGACTGCTGGAAAACCAGTTCCGCACGTATTTTGATAAAGCGCGCCGGCAGAAGGGCGTCAATACGGGCGAGGCGCTGCTGCAGATGCTCGAGACGCGTCTCGACAACGTAGCCTATCGGCTTGGGTTCGGAGAGTCCCGTCCCCAGGCGCGCCAACTGGTGCTTCACGGACATATACTCGTCAATGGCCGTAAAGTGAATATACCGTCCTACCTTGTGTCGCCCGGGGATACGATTTCCGTTAAGGAATCGAGCCGGGACATAGAGGTATTCAAGTCGCTGCGGGAGGGCCCCTCCCATACCGTGCCAAAGTGGCTGGAGCTCAACGCCGACGCGCTGGAAGGGAAGATACTGCAAAAGCCTGAGCGCGACGACATCGATCTGACCTTGTCCGAGCATCTGGTGGTCGAGTACTACTCGAAACTGTAAGCTTCCGGCGCAGCCTCGACCGACATCCCAACAAGGAGGGTTCAGATACATGATCGAAATTGAAAAGCCCAACATTGAGTGCGTGGACATGAGCGACGACAACCGCTACGGTAAATTCGTCATCGAGCCGCTGGAGAGGGGATTCGGCACGACGCTGGGTAACGCGCTGCGGCGTGTGCTGCTCTCCAGCCTTCCCGGCGTTGCGGTATCCTCGGTAAAGATCGAGGGCGTACTGCACGAGTTCTCGACGATTCCCGGCGTAGCGGAGGATGTAACCGAGATATTGCTTAATCTCAAGGGTCTTTCGGCCGCGCTGTACACGGATAACAAGCCCAAGGTCGTCACGATCAGCGCCAAGGGACCGTGCACCGTTAAGGCCAGCGATATCGTGGCCGACGCCGAGGTCGAGATACTCAATCCCGACATGTATATCGCTACCCTCAACGAGGATGGGTACCTTTACATGGAGATTACGCTGGAGAGGGGACGTGGATACGTGTCGGCCGAGCGCAACAAGCAGCCCGGCCAGGCCATCGGCATCATACCGGTGGACTCGATATTCACGCCCATCCGCAAGGTCAACTTTACCGTGGAAAATACCCGCGTAGGCCAGCAGACCGACTTTGACAAGCTGACGCTCGAGATATGGACCAACGGCTCTATCCGGCCCGACGAGGCGGGGAGCCTGGCGGCCAAGATCATGAGCGAGCATCTGAAGCTTTTCATCGACCTGACGGACGATGTGGGCAACGTCGAGATCATGGTGGAGAAGGGCGAGGACCGCAAAGAAAAGGTACTCGAAATGACGATAGAGGAACTGGACCTCACCGTCCGTTCCTATAACTGCCTAAAGCGCGCGGGCATCAACACCGTGGAGGAGCTGGTGCAGCGCTCCGAGGACGAGATGATGAAGGTGCGCAACCTGGGCCGCAAATCGCTGGAAGAAGTCATACAGAAGCTGGCCGGCCTGGGGCTGGAACTGGCACGCAACGAAGACTGAGGAGGAACATCACCCAATGGCAGGACATCGCAAACTGGGTCGGCCCACCGACCGGAGGATGGCGATATTGCGCGGCCTGGTGACCGATCTGTTTCAGACCGGCAAGGTGACCACGACGGTTGCCCGCGCCAAGGAAGTGCGTAAAATCGCCGAAAATATCATTACTATCGCTATGGACGAGTGCGAAAATACCGTCACCGTACAAAAGACGATCAACAACGAGAAGGATCAGTCGGTTGAGGTCGAGTTCATTAACGACTCGGCTACGCGGCTGGCCGCGCGCCGACGCATCATGGCGATGATATATGAAGCGCCGATTCCCCGCAAGGACAAGGAGAGCAAGGAAGACTACATCGAGCGGACGCAGGATATCAACCACCCGCTGGTGGAGAAGATATTCCGCGAGATCGCGCCAAAGTATAAAAAGCGCGCGCAGGACATAGGCACAAAGGGCGGATACACGCGCATCCTGAAGCTGGGTCCCCGCCGGGGCGACGGCGCCGAATCCGTGGTGCTGGAGCTTATCTGATACGGAATACCGATTGACGTTAAGCGTACTGGGGACCGGGAGGCGGACGCTTCCTTACCGGTCCCTTTGCTTTACGGTAACAAGGGGGGTGACGTCATGGCCGCGATCATAGAGCTTGCTGATGTCCATCACGCGTACGCGCAGTACCGGCAGGAGGGAGAGGACGTAGTCCGCACTCCGGCGATACAGGGCGTCACGCTGTCCATCGAGGAAGGCTCGTTCATGGCGGTTGTGGGCCACAACGGATCGGGAAAGTCTACGCTGGCCAAGCACATGAACGCGCTGCTGCTGCCCGACCGAGGAACGGTCACGGTCGCGGGCATGTCCACGGCTGACGAGAGCAGGCTCTGGGACATCCGGCAGACGGTCGGCATGGTGTTTCAAAATCCCGACAACCAGATCGTGAGCTCTATCGTCGAGGAGGACGTCGCGTTCGGCCTGGAGAACCTGGGCGTGCCCCGCGAGCAGATACGCCCGCGGGTCGAGGCGGCGCTTGACGCGGTGGGTATGTCGGGCCACGCGCTCAAGGCGCCCCATATGCTGTCGGGAGGCCAGAAGCAGCGGGTCGCTATCGCGGGCGTCATCGCGATGCGGCCGCGCGTTATAGTATTTGACGAGTCCACGGCGATGCTGGATCCGGCCGGGCGAGCGGAGGTGCTGGACACAGCGGTGCGCCTCAATCACGATGAAGGCATCACCGTTATTTGGATCACCCATTTCATAGAGGAATGCATGGCGGCCGGGCGTGTCGTCGTGATGTCGGGCGGCACGGTCGATATGGACGGCCCCCCACTCTTGGTACTGCGGGAGCGGGCGACGCTGCGCGGGCTGGGTCTGACCGCGCCGCCCATGCTGGAGCTGTCCGGACGGCTGCGCGAGGCCGGAGTGCCCCTTGCGGGGGATCCATCCACATTGGAGCAGATGGCGGAGGCGCTATGTCCATTGTTATCGAAAAACTGACCCATATATATATGCCTGGGACTCCGTTTGAGACTACCGCGCTGCGCAGCGTGTCGCTCACCGTGGAGGACGGGTCTTTCGTGGGCGTCATCGGACACACCGGATCGGGCAAGTCGACGCTGGTGCAGCATATGAACGGTCTTCTGCGTCCGACTTCGGGCCGTGTCGTCGTGGAGGGAATCGATGTTGGCGCGAAGGGCGCGGATTTACGGGCGCTCCGGCAGCAGGTAGGGCTGGTGTTTCAGTACCCCGAGTATCAGCTTTTTGAGGAAACGGTGAGCCGTGACGTAGCATTCGGCCCCCGAAATCTGGGACTGTCCGAGGCCGAGGTGGCCCGCCGCGTCGAGGAAGCGCTTTCGCGGGTGGGGATTGACCCCGGGGAGCTGGGCGCTCGCTCGCCTTTCGAGCTGTCGGGCGGACAGCGGCGGCGCGTGGCGCTGGCTGGCGTGCTGGCGATGGAGCCGCGTGTGCTGATTCTCGACGAACCGACCGCAGGACTCGATCCGGAGGGACGCTCCGACATGCTTCGTATGATGCGGGAACTGCGCGCGCGCGAGGGCACGACGATACTCATGATCAGCCACAATATGGACGAGGTCGCGCAGGTCGCCGATCGTGTGCTAGTCATGGCCCACGGCGAGGCGATCCTCTACGATACCCCCGCCAACGTATTCGCCGACGCGCGGCGTCTTAGCGGGCTGGGACTGGACGTACCGCTGATGGCGCGCCTGTCGGACGCGCTCAGGCGGCGCGGCGTGACGGTTCCCAGGGGACTTCTAACGCTGGACGCGATGGAGGCGTTCATACTTGAGCGCACCGGGAGGGGGGGCCGCGATGCTGGGTAACATCACGATCGGCCAGTATTTCCCCGGCGAATCGCCGGTGCATCGGTTGGACCCCCGCACAAAGCTGATCATCACGTTCGGGTTTATCGTGCTTGTATTCCTCATCCGGAGCGTTGCGGGGTATGCGGCCGTGTTCCTCTTTATCGTGGCGACGGCCGCGCTCTCGCGGCTGCCCGTCCGGTATCTTATTAAGGGCCTGCGCCCGCTCGTATACATCATGCTGTTTACATTCGTCATCAATCTCTTTATGACCGGGGGAGAGCCGCTAGTGATATCGTGGGGCGGGCGCGTGGTTCCGCTTACGTGGCGGTTCCTGCACATTACCCGGGAGGGCGTCCGCATGTCGGTCACGATGGTATTCCGGCTCGTGTTCCTGATACTGGGCACACAGCTTCTGACGCTGACCACGTCACCCCTTACGATGACCGACGCGATCGAGCAGCTTTTAGGGCCGCTCAAGCGCATCCGCTTCCCGGTGCACGAGCTGGCGATGATGATGACGATCGCGATGCGCTTCATACCCACGCTGCTGCAGGAAACCGACCGCATCATGAAGGCGCAGATGAGCCGGGGCGCGGACTTCGAGAGCGGCAATATCGTCCGGCGCGCGCGCAACATGGTGCCGCTACTCGTTCCCCTATTCGTATCGGCGTTCCGCCGCGCAGACGAGCTGGCGCTGGCCATGGAGTCCCGCTGCTACCGGGGCGGGCAGGGGCGTACACGGATGAAGATTCTGGCGATGACCCGGCTCGATCTTTACGCGGGTATCGCGGCGCTGCTGCTCGCGGCGGCGGTTATCGCCGATAATGTGTGGGGCGGTATGCTCCTGTGAACATCCGGCTGACGCTCGAATACGACGGGACGGGCTACGCAGGCTGGCAGCGGCAGGATAACGCCATGGCCGTACAGCAGCGTGTCGAGGAGGCCGTCGCTGCTGTGACCGGGGAGCGCGCGGGCGTGGTCGCCGCCGGGCGTACCGACGCCGGAGTTCACGCACTGGGCCAGGTCTGCCACTTCCACACCGGGAGCGCGATACCGCCCGAGCGGACCGCCTTCGCGCTCAACACGCACCTGCCCCCCGATATCCGTGTCACCGAGTCGCGGCAGGTTCACGACGCGTTCCACGCACGGTACGACGCGCGGAGCAAGCATTACCGGTATACGCTATTCGTCCGGCCTGTCGCTCCGGCGCTGGAGCGCTGCCGGGTATGGCACATCCCAGTACCCCTAGACACCGCGGCCATGGCGCGCTCTGCCGCACACTTTTTGGGCGAGCATGATTTTTCGGCGTTCATGGACTCAGGAAGCCACGTAAAAAGCGCGGTGCGCACCCTCACCCGGGCAGACGTAGCCGCGCGCGGCAACTATATTACTATCGATTTTGAGGGAACCGGTTTCCTGTACAGGATGGTCCGCATCATGGCGGGGACGCTCGTCGAGGTCGGACAGAGTAAGCGCGACGCGGACTCCATCCCCGAACTGCTCAGAGACGGCGATCGCCGCCAGGCCGGGGTCACCGCCCCGGCCCACGGGCTGTGCCTTATGCGGGTTTACTACGACGGGGATGAATTGCGTGACTAAACCCGTGCCGTGCGGGGTATCGGGTTCTAGTCGGTGTCCTGTATTCAATAACAGCCTGACTGACCAGCTCGTCTTTCGTATTTTTCCCGGACTGATTCTCCGTCCGATAGCTGATTTAATTCGTTGTACGCTGGAATCAATATAAGATAATAACAACACACAGGCGGAAGAGGTTCACGAACCGCCCGCCTTTAAGAAGCGATAGATACGCGGCTAAGCCGTCAGGCTGCGATCGTATCAGGCCTGATCGGTGGGCTGCTCCGCAGCCGTTTCCTCTATGGATTTGCGCTGCACGCGCGCGACGGCCTCATCATGGGCGCGGATCGTGCTCAGATACACGCGGTATCCGGCCGACGGCGTTTTTTTGCTCTCGGTCATGTCCTCGGGCGACGGGTCTTGCGGCGGGTTCTGCGGCGGCATGTTCGAGCCAACCGGACGACGGGGACCCAGTGGGCGCATGACGATCACCATCCTTCATACTAGTGTATGCGCCATGCGCTTAAAAATAAACTGGTTTATCGTTTCTGAGATTCGGCCTCATTGCGGTAATAGTTCATGAGGCAGCCCCGCAGCAGTATGTCCCGATCATCTTTCGTCAGACCCGTAAGCAAGAGCCTTATTGGACGCGCGCTGCTCTTTGTAAGGTGCAGCGCGGCTATTTCCTCCGCGCCGTCCGCTATCAACGCGGCGATGCCCGGCAGGTACAGCCAGTCACCCGGCGCGAGACCGGGTGCTTCGGCGACGGTAAATGGCAGTATTCCCCAGTTAATGAGGTTGCTGCGATAGCGCTTTGTCGCGTACTCGAGCGCGATGTTGGCCCAGCCGCCCAGCACCTTCTGGCAGGACGCGGCCTGCTCGCGCGCCGAGCCATCCCCGGGCCGGTGCGCGTATATGACGCTCCCCAGCGCGGTGCTGGGCAGGAACCGGGCGAGGCTCCCCTCAGTATCCAGCTTTTTAAACGCTTCCTCGATATCCGTGCCGGTCAGCGGCTCTCCGGCGCGGCGCTTCTCCTCCATGGCCAGCACGGCCTTCGCACGGGGAACATAGCCCGGATCCTTGCGGCTGAGCGTGAACTCCGCCAGTCGGATCGGATTGGAGCGGTAGCTCGACGTGTCTCCCGACGGTATGAGCTCGTCGGTGGTGGTCACGGGGTCTGTGATCACCGCGGCCACGCGCAGCAGCAGATTCTCTGCCAACGGAGGCATTTCGGGCCAGCTCCGAATATTGGGGCCCAGTATCAGCGGTTCGGCTGACCGCGGCTTGCCGGTTCCGTCGTAGACACGGCGCGCGTACAGCTCTGTGCGGAAATGGTAAGGCTGCTCGGTCGCCGGTATCGGAAGCTCGGTAGCCGGGGTAAGTATGCCGCCCCGCAGAGAGGTGGCGGCGATGGAGCGCGCGTCCATGAGCGCAACCGCCGAAAGCTGTCCCTCGCCGGGCTTGCTTCCCTCGCGGTTCGGGAAATTCCGGGTCGTATGGCGCACCGACAGCCCCCCGCTGCGCGGCACGTCGCCCGCTCCGAAGCAGGGCCCGCAGAACGCCGTCTTTACGACCGCGCCTGCGTCCAGCAGCGTATTGACAGCGCCAATCCGGTTGAGCTCGTACATGACCGGCTGGCTGGCTGGATATACGCTGAGCGTGTATTCGCCGCCGCCCACGGTCCCGCCCTCCATCATCCGGCTCATGAGCGCGATGTTTTCAAAAAGACCGCCCGCGCATCCGGCCACGACTCCCTGTTCCACGCGGATGCCTTCGCGCGTGATCTTGTCGCGCAGGCGCAGCGTCAGACCGCTGCCCTCGAACTGCTTCGCCGTACGGTCCTCGACCTCGCCCAGGAACCGCTCGGCGTGGTCGATGACCTCCCGTATCGGATGGGCATGGCTGGGGTGGAAGGGAAGCGCGATCATCGGCTCTATGCGGGAGAGATCGACGGTGATGAAACCGTCGTAGCAGGTCACCGCGGCGGGCTCGAGCGGCCTGTAGCTGCCCGGCCGGCCATGCGCGTCGTAGTACTCGGCCACGCGCTCGTCGGTCTGCCAGATAGACGAGAGGCAGGCGGTCTCGGTCGTCATCACATCGATACCGTTGCGGTAATCTACCGAAAGATTCGCTATGCCGGGACCTATGAACTCCACAACCTTGTTCTTTACAAATCCGCTGTCGAATACACCGCCTATGATCGCGAGAGCCACGTCCTGCGGGCCCACGCCTGGCGAAGGCCGACCGGTCAGATATACTCCCACCACCTCGGGCCTTGGGATGTCCCATGTCCGGCCTAAAAGCTGCTTGACGAGCTCGGGCCCGCCCTCGCCGACGCCCATCGTTCCGAGCGCCCCGTAGCGGGTATGGCTGTCCGAGCCGAGTATCATCGCGCCGCATGCGGCCATCGTCTCCCGTACATACTGGTGGATGACGGCTATATGCGCCGGAACGAATATGCCCCCGAAGCGGCGCGCGGCGCTCAGTCCGAATGCGTGATCGTCCTCATTGATCGTGCCGCCTACGGCGCACAGGCTGTTGTGACAGTTGGTCAGCGCATAGGGTACCGGGAAATGATCAAGCCCGCTCGCCAGCGCCGTCTGTATGATGCCTACATAGGTAATATCGTGGGAGGCGAGCGCGTCAAACCGGACGGCAACCCGATCGTCCGTATTCCGGGCGCTGTGTCCCGACAGGATCGACCATGCGATGGTTCCGTCACGCGCCTGCGGGCTGAGGGCTTCGGCAGCGACTGTTTCCCCGGCGGCGGCGTTGGCCTGGGCCAGCGTCGTGCCGTCCGTAAGCGGAATGCCATGTACCAGATAGGTTTTTTCGGGGTAAAGCTTGATCATCGGCAAGGCTCCTCGCTTTGGCGTATCGTCCGGCAGCGGAGCCGGAGTCCCTGTGATTGTACCCAATAGAGGCAGGGCTGTCAAGGAGATGAAGAGCCGGGCA
>JAAYXU010000115.1 GCA_012515725.1 Clostridiales bacterium
CGCGCCGCCTCCAATACATGCCGTGCCGTATCCGGGTCCCGAGCGGGCGTAAGCTGGGCGGCCGGGCCCGACGTGCTGACCGCCGCGATCACCTGGCCGCGATAGTCCCGTATCGGAGCGCCCACGCAGCGCACGCCCGGCTCGTTCTCCATGTCGTCGACAGCCCACCCCCTCGCGCGCGTTTCGTCTATCTGCCTTATGAGCTCCTCGGGGCTCGTTATCGTCCGGGGCGTGCGCGCGTTCATAGGGAGCATCCGCACGAGCCTCATGAGCTCGGCGGGACTCAGTCCCGAAAGAAGCGACTTGCCCACCGACGTGCAGTGAAGCGCCGCCCTGCGTCCGATCTGGCTGTACATGCGCATACTGCTGACGGTTTCCACCTTGTCGATGTAGACCGCCTCGGTGTCCATGAGCGTAGCCAAATGCACCGGCTGCCCGGTAGCGCCAAGCAGCGCTCGCAGATACGGGGCCGCCTCGGTTTTTAGCTCCAGATGGTTAAGCCGGAGGCTGGAAAGCTCCACGACCCTGAGCCCCAGTCGGTAGTTCGCTCCGCCGGGCGCCCGCTCGGCGTATCCCCGCGCAAGGAGCGCTCCCAGTATCCGGTGCGCGGTGCTCTTGTTGAGCCCGAGCGCTACGGCGAGCTCGGTAACGCCCATGCCGCCGGGCGACGTCGCCAGCGCTTCCAGCACCATCAGCGCGCGCTGTACCGATTGCGTTCCGGGGAGCTCCTTCTCCTGTTTCATACTGTAAAACACCGTTCCATATATTTATTATACCCGGAGATTCGGGAGCAAGCAAGTACCTGTGCGGATTTTTACGGCCAATTTCAGTTTGCCCCACGCGTACGCGCCGCCATACGGTTAGTCGCGGATAGACAGTTGACAGACGCCGCTGCCCGCGTCATACTGCGGGAGAAGGGAGATGGATTATAGTGGACATCCGACAAATGACCGTCAGCGCTACGCCTGCCGCGGCCGCGAGCCTAATAAAGGGACAAATGAACTATGCGGAGCTCATACACGAGCAGCGCCACCGGGCCGATGAAAAGGAGATCGCGATTCTCATCTATGAGAAATACTATATGCGCAACAATTCGCAGGCGGGACTGACCGTCACGATATCGAACTTCGACGGCCCCACCCGGGTCAATATCATATCCTTCGCCGGGGGTCAGGGGCTTCTGGGCCTCAGTTGGGGAGCGAGCGGCCAGTTCGCGGGCAAGGTCGCCGAGATTCTCGCGCCCTATCGCGTATAAGACGCGAATTAACGCTATCGGATATCCGAGAACCCGAGCTCTTTATCAATGCCCCCGATCGCTTCTCCGGGTACCGCGGCGGCTTGCGACACCCTCCAGCGGTATCCCGTACGGACAAGCGTGACCGCGACGCCCGCCTCGCCGCCCGAGGACACGAGATACCATGTATCCCCGCGCTCGTCCTGCGCGGCCTTCTTGGATATGCGCATCGCCGAGCCTTCGGGCCAGCCGGCGTCCCGCAGCGCGCCAAGCGTATGCTCCTGCGAGGCAGCGCCGCCGTCTGTAAGCAGACCGGCCCGCTCCATCCGCGCGATGTGCTCCGCGGCGGAAGTTTCGCCCAGCGCGGCGGTCAGACTCTGGGCGAATCTCTGCGCGACCAGCGCGGGCTGCGTGTCGATCGTATAGCGCCACAGCCCAAATGAAATAAATCCCGCGGCGGCGACGCCCGCCAAAGCCGCCGCCAGCAGCGCGGCCCGTTTCGAGCGGCTCTTCCTGCCCGCTCCGCGCAGCGTGAAATAGAGTATAGGCAGGCATGCCATAAGAAAGATCACTATATATACGACTCTGGATGCGTGCATTGTATCCCCCTCAAAGCACCTTGCTGAGAAACTCGCGTGTGCGCTCCTTTTCGGGCGAGCGGAATATCCGCTCGGGCGGGGCGTCCTCGGCGATGACGCCCTGATCCATGAACAGCACGCGGTCGGCCACTTCGCGCGCGAATCCCATCTCGTGCGTCACAATGATCATCGTCATGCCGTCCTGCGCGAGCTGCTTGATGACCTGCAGCACCTCGCCCACCATCTCCGGGTCCAGCGCGCTGGTCGGTTCGTCAAAGAGCATGATATCCGGGCCCATCGCCAGCGCGCGGGCGATCGCGACCCGCTGCTTCTGACCGCCCGAAAGCCGGTTTGGAAACTCGTCCACCTTGTCCGCCAGGCCCACCTTGCTAAGCAGCGCCTCTGCTCGCGCCGACGCGTCGGCCCGGCTCATGCCCAGCGCCTGCGAGGGACCCAGCGCGACGTTGCTCCGGGCTGTCATATTGGGAAAAAGGTTAAACTGCTGGAATACCATGCCCATCTTGCGGCGCAGCTTGTTGATCTGCTTGCGGTGCTCCATAAGCTCCACGCCGTCGATCGTGATCCGGCCCCGGTCGGGTATTTCAAGCAGATTGAGGCAGCGCAGAAACGTGCTTTTCCCCGAGCCGCTCGCGCCGATGACGCACACGACCTGCGAGCGGCCCACATGCGTGCTGACGCCCCGCAGCACCTCGAGCTCCCCGAACGACTTATATAGATCGATGACATCAATCACTTTCCCGCAGTCTCCTTTCCAGCTTACCGGCGAATATCGACAGCGTCGTCGTCGTATACAGGTATACGAGCGCGACCAGCAGGAAGGGCGTGTACGCGTCGAACGTGCGTCCGCGGATGATGTTCCCGGCCCGCGTCAGATCGTCCAGCGCGATGTAGCCGACCACCGCTGTCTCCTTTATGAGCACGATTGCCTCGTTGACGAGCGCCGGGAGTATGTTTTTTATAGCCTGCGGCACTATGACGAACCGCATCGCCTGAGTCCAGGTAAGGCCCAGCGACCGCGCCGCCTCCATCTGGCCCCGGGGCACGGCCTGTATTCCGGCCCTTATAAGCTCCGATACATAGGCTCCGCTGTTGATGCCAAACGCGATGGAGGCGATGAGCACCTTGGGAAGATTGCTGCCGCCCAGTATCGCGTAGTAGATGATGACCATCTGCACGACGACCGGCGTGCCGCGCACCACCTCGACGTAGGCCGTCGCCAGCCTTACCAGGCCCTTTGGCTCCGTGATGCGTATAACTGCGGTAATAAGGCCTATGATGACGCCCAGAAGCACCGAGTACAGCGTAACCTCAAGCGTGACCCTGAGTCCCCGGATGAGCATCAGGTATCTTTCTTCCCGTATGAGATTGATATATAGGCTGTTGGTCAGCTCGTACAGCACGCCTTCCAAAGGGCTCTCCCCTCTCCGCTACCTGTTATATTCGTTCATCGCCGCGTCGATTCCCCGCCGCGCCCACGCGTCCGCGGCCTCGGCCGCGCGGCGGGACGCCGCCTCCAGCAGCGCGTCCTCCTCGGAGCCCGGCCTGCCCAGCACCCAGTCGACGAGCGCAGTCCTGTCGGGCGGCGCGCCCACGCCTATCCGCACCCGCGGGAAATCCTCTGTCCCCAGATGCCCGACGACCGATCTCATACCGTTGTGCGTGCCCGGTCCGCCCTGCGCGCGGACGCGCACCGCGCCGCACGGAATGTCTATGTCGTCGTAGAGGAGCAGCGTGTCGGCGGGCGCGACCCTGAAATACGAGACCGCCTCGGCCACACATAAGCCCGAGTCGTTCATGTACGTATGCGGCGCGAGCAGCATCACGCGTTTTCCGTCCACGCTCCCCTGCCCGTACCGCCCCGAAAAGCCTGTCCGGGTAACCGGTATCTCCCACCGCCCGGCCAGGTGCGCGAGCGCTCTGAACCCCATGTTGTGCCGGGTCCCCGCGTAGCGCGCGCCGGGGTTCCCAAGGCCTGCAATGAGCAGCATCGCTACCTCCTACAGCCGCCGCACATATTCAAGCAGCGCGTCGTAGCCGCCGCGCCCCGTATAGCGCTCGGGCGCGGCGGTGCGGTTCTCGGGCCACGCGTCCAGATAAAAAGCGTCCATGCCCAGCGCGAGAGCCGGGGCTATGTCGTCTCCCACGTCGTTGCCCACCATCAGGCAGTCGGCGGGCGCGAGATGCATCCAGTCCAGTATTTCCCTGTAATAGGCGAGCGAGGGCTTCGAGGCGTGGCATATCTCATAGGTGGTTATTATCTCGAAATCTTCGGGAGAAATACCCGCCCATCCGATGCGTTTGAGCGTCGCGACGCGCGGAAATACGGGCATCGTGGCCAGCGCGCACCGCAGGCCCTTTGCGCGCGCCTCGGCGATGATCTGCGCCGCCCTCGGCTCCGCCGGGCACAGCGCGCCCAGCGCGTCGAATTCCTGCTCGTAGAACGCCGTAAATATGGGATCGTATTGCTCGCGGCCGGCCTCCGACAGGCGGCAGAACTCCTCCCAGAATACGTCCTCGCAGGTCGCGCCGCCGCCATCCGCCGCGATCATAGCGGCGGTCCCCGACATGATCCACCGCCCGACCCGCGCGGGCTCATTAAGCTGCGCGGCAGCCGCGGAGATCGCCGGCAGGTACCCGGCCAGAAAGTCCTTAAGGTTCATGGGCAGCAGCGTTCCGTCCAGATCAAAGAGTATCGCTTTTATGCGCTTTTCCATCGGGGCGCGGTGTCCTTTCGCATTTCTTCTCCCCATTATACCCGAACACGCTCGGGATTGAAAGAAAAAACGGTTCACGCGAATAATTATAAAACGATATGAATAAATATGCGGATATACTATTGACACCGCGCGGCACAGGCTGTATACTATGCAGGAAAATTCGTTCTGATAATGAGGAGGGGTACCATGAATAGAAAAATCGTCGCCCTGATACTGGGCCTGACGCTGCTGTGCGCGGCGCTGGCGGGATGCGGCGGGCAGTCGACGCTCGACAAGATTGAAAAGAACAAAAAAGTAGTCTGGGGAACCAACGCCTACTTCATGCCCTTTGAAATACGCGAGGGCGAGGATGTCATAGGCGTTGACGCCGAAATCGCCGCGGCCGTCGCTAAGAAGCTGGGCGTGGAGCTTGTAGTCGAGGATATGGAGTTCGAATCGCTCATATCGGCGCTCGAGTCAGGCACTGTGGACTTTGTGGGCGCGGGCATGACCATAACCGACGAGCGCAAGGAGAAGGCCGACTTCTCGACCGGATACTGGACGGCCGTGCAGGTCGTCACCGTTGCCGCAGACGATGAATCCGTGCTGACGGTCGGGGATCTGAGCAGCTTGGTGATAGGCGTACAGAGCGGAACCACCGGGGACTTCGTAGCGGAGGATCTCACCAACAATCCCGACACGGGCATCATGCGCTACAACACCGTGATTGAGGCGATGCAGGATCTTAAGAACGGCAATATCGACTGCGTGATCGCGGACGATCTGCCCAGCCAGGCGATCGTATCCCAGACCGAGGGGCTTAAGATACTCGATCTGGCGCCTTCCGACGAGGAAACATACGCTTTCGCGGTGAAAAAGGGAGACACGGAGCTCCTTAACGTCATCAATGAGGTTCTGGCCGAGATGATGGAATCGGGCGAAATCGAGACGCTGGTTAATAAGTATTCATTGGGACAATAATCGCATAACGCGGGAAACCGCCGCCGGACAGGCGGCGGTTTTTTCTTTGTTTATTCGGGTTCTGATATTAAGGTGACGCTCCGCTGGGGTTACTTTATCCTACGCCTCCGCGTGGCTGAGCGTCTGCCGGGACGGCGCGTCCAGCTCCCCGGCCATATCGCGCACCAGCCCCTCGGCCCTCATGGTGCCCGCAGCGGCGACCGACGCCATCGCGGCCATCTTCGC
>JAAYXU010000116.1 GCA_012515725.1 Clostridiales bacterium
CGTCGTCGTAGCGGTCTATGGACGCGATGCCCACGTCGTCCAGTCCGATCTTCCGGGCGTGCTCTTTAATCATAGCCGATGTGAGCTTCATGGAACGCCTCCTTATTCGCCGCGCCCGGCGGGTCGGCCCAGCAGATCCAGCTGCCAGGGATCGCGCTTGCGGAACTCGTTCTCAAACCCGCGGCTGAGCGCGCCTCGCTGCTCGAGGCATACGATGCAGGCCCTGTTGCAGGCCGCCGCCTTGCGGTCGGGTTGAGCGGTTTTCAATAGGTAGTTCGCGAACGCGCCGTTCTTGCAGACGCCGCACTTGACCGAGTCGTATGTACCAATGCGCATGGTCTTGCCGCAGATCGTGATTTCCCGCGCGTTTTCGATGTCGAGCGCGTCCAGCGGGCAGGCGGCAGCGCATTCGCCGCATCCGTCGCACAGGCCGCCTTCAAAGAGCGGATCGCTTTCAAGGGGAGCGTCGGTGATGATCATCTGCAGCCTGTGCAGCGAACCGAAATCGGGATTGAGAAGCTGGCCGTTGAGAGCGATTTCTCCCAGTCCGCACGCCACCGCAGCGTAATCAAAGTCGGGGCATACGTTCGGGGCGGGCCTTCCTTTGCGCACCGGTACGCCTGTCGCCCCGGCCTCGGGCGGGTTGGGGAAGATGGGAACCGCTTCCCAGCCCATGTTCTCGATGAAGCACACGAGATCGTAGCACGATATTGCAACGAACTCGTCATTCAGCCAGTGGTTTCCGAACATTGTGTAGTCGGAAAAATTGCTGCCCTCTTCGATGCCGCGCAGCGTACCCCGGGTAATGCGCCTGCCCATGACGATGACAGACTTGCCCTCGGGAAAGATCGCGAAGGGGTTGTGCTTCTCCTCCAGCTCCCCAAAGCGATCCCGCGACGCGAAACCGATGAGATCGGCTCCCAGTTCTTTCGCTTTGCTGCGTAGGGATTCCTTGAGTTCTTCCATTTTTTCAACCTCCCCAATTTAGTTAAACGTTTCTACTTCGACCCGATCCCCGCGTTCGCGGAATCATCCGCTTTCCATTTCGCATACTTCGGGTTCCGGGATAAAGCCGGTCTGATGGGTGTTTCCCCCGATGAGTGATAAAAGATGGCGGCAGCTTTCCTGCCCGATTTCGTAGGTAGGCACCCGCACATAGCTGATGGAGGGCACCTGGTTCATAAGGTAGTTAGGCTCGTAGCTGCACACGACGACCGCCACATCCTCGGGTATGCGCAGATCCGCGGCGCGAATCGCGCTGAGCGTCTCTCCGATATAGTTGGACTTGCTCACGACCAGCGCAAGCGTTTCGCCGTCCTGCCGGGCAGCAAGCCGCGCGGGCAACTCGTGGGCATGATACATCCGCTCGGATAGTCCCGACTCCCGTATGGCCTGCCGGTATCCTATCTCGCGGGAGATCGTAAAGTGAAAATTGGCCTCCGTTTCGTTGGGCGTCACGTATTCGATGGTCCTGTATCCCTTGCGCACGAAATAATTGACCGCGGCATAGGTGGTGTTTTCGACCGATATGGGTATGTTCGCGATCGAGGAGGCGCCAAGCCCGTTGATGGTGACCGCGGGAATCCTGTTGCGGAGTATCGCCTCCCGGTGCGGGGCTTCGTCAAAGAGACTGTACGAAAACGGCTCAAGAAGCAGCATACCGTCGATCTGGTTGCGCAGATAGGGATCGATATAGTCCGCGGTATCGTCCGGCTGACGGGGACAGATCAGCACCAGCTGATAGCCCGCTTCCCGCGCCACCTCGTATACGCCCGACATGATCTGCTGGGTGACGAACTCAGTCATCTGCCAGAAGGATACGAACGCGATCATATTGCTGTAGCCCAGACGCATCGACTGGGCGATCCGGTTGGGCGTGTAGCGCAGCGCCGCGGCGGCCTTGCGTACCCGCTGCGCCGTCTCCCAGCTGATGGATTTGCCCGGAGTCTCGTTGAGCACGTAGCTGACGACCGATATGCTGACATCGGCCATCTTCGCCACATCGCGTATGGTACTTCTGCGGTTTGTCACGGCTTCTCTCTCTATATAAACGTTTCTATTGATAGTATAACACAAACCGGTGGGCGTGTCAATGTTTTACGAACCGCTTTTGTTGTTATCTTGTGATATTGTCTCTGTATATTATCTTGATAAAATGTCTCTATGGAAAAGATAACAATGACGAGAAAACAGCTAAAACGGAATACAGTAATCACCCAAGTGATCGATGGACTGATA
>JAAYXU010000117.1 GCA_012515725.1 Clostridiales bacterium
ACTGCAGAAGTCACGTTCGAAAACGAAGCTCTGCCGCAGTTCGGGAGCCTGATGATCACAAAACAGGATCGCATAAACGACGCCTACCTGAGCGGCGCGGTCTTCCGCGTATACCGGTACATCGACGCGGACGGCGATCCGGTATCCGGGAACCTCATTTATCTAGGCGAGCTTGCCTCCGACGTAACCGAAGATAACCCGACCGGAAGGGTGGGGCTGACCGGGCTTGAGCCTGGCAAATACTTTGTGGAGGAAGTCGCTGCCCCGGCCGGATATCTGGACGACGACACCGAAAAAACAGCCATCGTCGTGGCCGGAGAGACCGTCACGGTGGCGTTCAGGAACAGTCCGATCATCGATATCCCCGATGAAGACCCGCCGGGCGGCGACGTCGATGACGATCCGCCGGGCAGCGAGGAGAACCCCAAAACCGGCGCGGATTGGCTGTTCGCGCTGGCCATGGGCGCGCTTGCCGTGCTGCTGGCGCTGGGCTTCCTGCTGATCCGGAGGCTCGGAAAGCAAGCTAAATAACGGCTCTGAAAAATACTGCGCGGCGCTCCCGACCTGGGAGCGCCGCTTGTCTTATTTGCGTTTACCCGGCAGCTATCGCCGTGCGTTTTGCTCTACCGGTATTTGCGCACCGCGTGCATCACATGCAGAAGATCGTTCGTAAGAACCGCGTCGATGCCGCTTCGCAGATAGCGCTCCGCTTCGGCAGGATCGTCGGACCAGAAAAGATTGCAGCGGATGCCCTGATCGCGGGCAGCTTTTATGATCGTATTCTCCTCCGGGAAACCCTTTGTGATCTGTATTTTCTCGCATTTATATTCGATTGCCTTTTCCACAATGGTGCCGTCCTTTTTCCCGGCCAGACAGCAGCGCGGGATCCCGGGCTCCATACTTATCGCAAGAGCCAATACATTTTCATCGCCCGCGAGATAGACATGCCGACGGCACTTCGTATCGTCGATGATGCGAACCATGCGGCGGAACATTTCCTCTTCCGACACACAGCCTGTTTTGAATGACTTGATATGGATATTGAATACGGCCATACCCGTGAATACGCGCAGCACTTCCTCCAGTACGGGAAAACGCAGCCCTGTGAAATGCGGGCCGAACCATCCTCCCGCGTCCATACCGCGTATCTCATCGAGGGTCAGATCGCGCAGTAATCCATGCCCGTCGGAGGTGCGGTCGACCGCGGGGTCGTGGCAGACAACCCATTCGCCGTCCTTTGACGGCCATATGTCCATTTCAATTTCGTCCGCTCCCAGCGCCACAGCCGCGCCAAAGGCTGGCATTGTGTTTTCGGGCGCGACAGTATTGAACCCGCGATGCGCTACTATTCTGGGGTACGGCATATCCGCGTTCGGTTGAGCCATCTTCGTTCCTCCTGTACCGTGTCATTCCATTTGTGCGCCGCGTTTTTGCACGGTTTTCCCGTGAGTATTATAACCTATCCGGGGATGATATCACCACGACGCATTGGTCTCATCCCCAGATAAAAACACCATACTGTCGATCGCTATGAGATACAGCCCGGCCGCCTTGACGGGCCGCCCGGTCAGCTCCTCGAGCGCGCGGCGGTATACCATGAGCTGCGGCGCGTAGTGCGAGAGCAGCGCCTCGGGCGTCTGCCGGTCGTCGACGCGGTTGGTCTTGTAGTCCACGAGCACCCAACCGTCCTCCTCCTCGAAAGCCAGATCCAGTATGCCCTGAACGAGTATCGGTTCGTCGCCGCCCTGCGTGAGCTCCGGGTACAGCTCCCCGGCGGGTACCGACAGCACGAAGGGAGCTTCCCGCAGAACCCTCCGCGCGGCCGCGGCGCGCCGCCCCATGTCACCCAGGAGGAATGCGCGTATCTTACCGGGCGGTACCTCCGCGGCGCCGCCGGGGGGGAGGATTCCGCATTGCTCCAGCCGCTCAAGCTCCCGCGCGATTTGCTCATCGGGCGCGTCGGCGGTAATGAACCGCAGCGCCGTATGGACGAGCGTCCCTCGCAGCGCTGGATCGGGTGCGGGCGCCTGCTCCATGAACTGCGGACGGGGGCGCACCTCGGGTACCGGCGTCTCGCCCGGCCGGATCCGCTCCACCAACGCTGTAGCTGATGTTTTGGCAGGCAGGCGGGTGGCGGCGGCGCGCGGGTCTTCCCAGGCGAAAGCGGCCGCCGCAGCGGGATCGGGCGCGGAATTGAGCGCTCTGATGAGCATTTCCCCGGCGCTCCTTGGCGCACCGGGCGCGTCCGGATCAGCCGCCGCGCTGTGCGTTATTTCTATACTCCACCGGGCGTATCCGCCCTCCACCGCAGGCGGATACCCGATTCGCTGACGGAGGGCGCGTCCCGACGGATGCCGAAGCAGCGTCGCGCCGACCCAGTCGAGCGGGGAGGCGAGTTTTCCCTGCTCGATGAGCGCCGGGGCAACGGGCAGCGCCCAGTCCCTGATCCTGTCGTCGGATTTGCACGATCCTATGAGGATGAGCCGCTCCCGCGCACGGGTCAGGGCTACGTACAGTACCCGTATCGTTTCCGACAGCGTTTCCCGTTCCAGGCGACACTGGACGGCTGTGCGGGTCAGCGTTCCGCGCCGTATCTTTTGCTCTATGTCGTAGTCATGGAAACCGAAGCCCAGCTCCCCGTGAAACAGCAGCTGCTGCCTGCAGTCCTGCATGTTGGCGCGGTGTCCCATGCCCAGTACCAGCACGACCGGATACTCAAGCCCCTTGCTTTTGTGCACGCTCGTGATGCGCACGACGTCGTCCCGCTCGGACAGCGGACGCGCCTCTCCGGGATCCATGCTGTGCTCGCGCAGGTGGCCGATATGCCGCAGAAATCCGTACAGGCCGCGGGCCGGTGTATCCGAAAGGCTACGCGCGCGATCGATCAGTATGCGCAGGTTGCCCTGCCGCAGATCGCCGCCGGGCATAGCGCCAACGATATCCGAAAGCCCCGTATCCTCGAGTATACGCTGCATTAGCTCGTCGACGCGCAGATGGCGCGCCGCGGTCTTCCACGCGTCCAGCATAGCGAGAAAGCGGCGCACACGCGCGGCCAGCGGGTCGTCTTCCCGCTTCGCGTACGCGAAAACCGCCGCCGCGAATCCCGGCTCGTCCTGTCCCGCGCTGCGAATCGCGATGAGCTCTGACAGCGTCAGCCCCGCGATAGGCGAGCGCAGAGCGGCGATCATCGGCACGTCGCGCCAGCGGTTGTCGGTAAGCTCCAGCGCCGCCATCAGCCAGGATACCTCCACCCGGTCAAAGAAACCCGCGGCGGCGTCCGCGAATACCGGTATGCCCCGGCTTTCCAGCGCCGCGGCGACCTCGTGCGCCCGCCCCCTCACGGTGCGCATCAGTATAGCGAAGTCGCGCCACCGCGCCGGGCGCATGCACCGCTTCTTGCCGTCCCAGATGGGCTTTCCCACGAGCGATAGTATCCGCTGCGCCGCGTATATCGCCTCACGCTCCCATACGGCGCGCTGCGTAAGATCGTCGTACGCATCGCCGTCCGGGGCGTCGTCTTCACCAGCGGCCGGGCTGTCATCGTCCGCTGCTTCCCCGGTGAGCATGACGAACTCCAGAGCTGGTTCGTCGGACTCCTCGTCGGGACGGGCGGCGCCTGGCTGCAGCGCGGCGCTCTCGTCGTAGTCTACGCCGCCCATGCCGGGCGACATGATCCGGGCGAAGATCTCGTTGATGCCCGCAAGTATCCCGGGATGGGAGCGGAAGTTACAGTTCATGTCGATCCGCCTGCGCAGACTTAATTCCTCCGGACTGCTCTGGCGGTAGCGGCGCTCAAAGAGCGCCGGCTCCGCCTGCCGGAAGCGGTATATGCTCTGCTTGACGTCCCCGACGCAGAAAAGACGGCCCGGCCTGCTTACCGCGGTGATGAGGCGCTCCTGTACGGGATTGATATCCTGATATTCGTCGATGAATACCGCCTCGAATTGCCCGCGCAGCTCTCCGGCCGCGGATTCGTCGTCCACGACGCGCAGCGCGTACTGCTCCAGATCGCTAAAGTCGAGCGCGCTGCGGGCTGACTTCTCGGCGGCGTACCGCGCCGCGAAGTCGCGCGTGAGCGCGGTGAGCGCCGATAGCGCGGGCTCCATACGCGCTATCGACTCGGCGGCCAGCGGCAGCGACATATTTTGCCACGTGTCTTTGAGCTTGCTGATAATACCCTTTCCCGCGTCGCGTATATCCTTGATCGCGTCGGCCAGATCCCGATCGTCATCTTTCCCGCGGCTTTTCAGTCTAACGAATGCGTGCGCGTCAAGCGCTGTGTCGAAGGCCGCATAGCCCTCCTGGCTCGCGTCTATAAGCCGGTGCGCGCCCTCAATGTCGTGAGCGAACGTATCGCGGTAGCCTTTGGGCCCCCCGCGGGCCTCGCACATGCGCAGCGCTGCCTCAAAACATGCTCCGGCGTCCGCCGCCTTCTCCCCGGCATCCCGTAAAAGCTCGGCTATCCAAGCCGAATCGCGCAGCGCGTCCTCGTCGGCGCGCAGCGCTCCAAGCGCGCCGTCCAGCCACCCAAGCCCCTCCGCGCGGCTCATCGCGAAGCGATAGAGCCTACTGACCTGGGTCGCAAGAGCGAGTCCGTCCCGGCCGCCAAACGCGTCGGCCAGCAGATCAAAGCCCGGCGGCATCGATTCGTAGGCCGCCGAAAGCGCGTCGTCCATCGCGGCGATCTCAAGTATGGCCGCCTCGTCCTCGTCCAGTAAGCGGAAGCCCGGATCGACGCCCGCAACCGGGTAATACCTGCGCAGCAGCCGACTGCAGAACGAATGCAGCGTACAGATCCACGCCTCGTCTATCGTGTGGAGCTGCTCGCGCAGGAATCCGTCAGCGTCTCCCGCCTGCTCCTGCGCCGACTCCAACGTCTCGATGATGCGCATGCGCATCTCGGCCGCCGCTGCGTTTGTAAAGGTCATGACAAGGATAGACGACAGCGGCACGCGGTCGCGCAGTATGAGCTGTTTCACCCGCTCGACCATGACCGCCGTTTTGCCCGATCCGGCCGCCGCCGATACCAGCAGATCCTGTCCGCGCGACTCGATGGCCGCGCGCTGTCGGTCGGTCCACTCAGGCATCGGGATTCGCCTCCTTCCGGTTGTGCTCGATCCAGGCGCGGACTTCCTCTTTTCCGGACGGAAAGCGGTGTCTGATTGGTTCGGACGAGCCGCATACCGACCTGTACGGGCAGTTCCCGCACGCGGATCTGTTACCGATCTTCATGGGCAGCGGCTCTACGAAGCCCCGCCGGATGTCCGACACGATGCGCTCCACGGTTCCCCCGACGCCCCGCACAAGCGCATCCATATCGACCGCGGGCATTAGGGTCGCGCCTCTTACGCGCCCATCCTTATTCGTAGCCGCCTGTACGATGGCCGAGGTGCGGCCGGGCTCCGCCAGATCGCGATCGGTCGCGTTAAGCACGCGGGGATCGTCGAGCGTCAGTCCGACAAGCCGTCCGGCGCCCGCGCGGCTCGCCTCCACGCCCTTACCGGAATCGTCCACATAGTCGTCCTGCACGATGAAATAGTACGCTCCCGCAGGACGCGCCGTCCGTCCCGTGACGCGCGGCCAGCCCGCGCACAGCGCCATCAGGTATACCCAAAGCTGTACCTGATAGCCGTCCTTCGCGCCCGCCAGATCGGGTTTCCTATGCCCGGTCTTGTAGTCGATGACCCGCAGGAAATCGCGGTCCTCGTCGCGGAACACATCCACCCGGTCGACAAAGCCGCGCAGCGCGACGCCGTCTCGCTCCGTAAGCGGGAACTGTCCCCCTCTGCCAAAGCCGACCTCAAAGCCTGCCGGCCGGAAGCTGCCCTGCCGGAGCTGCCGGGCGAAGCGTTGTGCCGCAAGGCGGCAGGCGGCGCTCATGCGACGGGCCATCCAGCGGCCGCGCCCGTCCTCCAGAAGCGCGGTACCGACCTGCCGCTCCATTAGCTCTGACACAGTGCTGTCCATCAGCGCCTCGACCGCTTCGTCGGTAAGCGCCGCGTCCCGCAGACCAAGTATCTTCCTGCCAAGGGCCGCGGCCGCGTCGTGCACGAATATACCCGCGTCGGAGAGCGCGACGCCGTACTGCTTCCATTCGCATGGCCTGAGCGCGTACTTAACATACCACGAGAACGGACACAGCGCGTATTTCTCCAGCTGGCTGACGCTGGCCTCGGTCCCCGCGGGCAGCAGACCCTGCGGACGCTCCGACTCGCCGCTTTTATTAAGAATAGAGGCCATCGCGCGCAGGCGGGGCTGCCATGCCGGTATGTGCGCCAGCGCGGCGGCCATACCGGCCCAGCCTGCTCCTGGCGACTGCCCGGCCCGGAGCGCTCTGAGGCCCGCGGCCAACGGCCCCATCGCGGCGGCAGGCGTCGTCAGTCCGGGCGGAGGCGCTTTGTCCGGCTCGATACCAAGCAGCTTCCCGACGCGGCTGATAAGGGGCGACGGCAGCCGCGCTCCGCCCTTTCCGTCGGTCAGCGGCCAGTAGAGCCACAGCCCCCGCGTAGGCTTGCCAAGCGCCGCGTATACGCCGTGTCTGCTCTGGGCTATACGCACCGCGGCGGGCCGCCCCAACGCCAGCCCCGCGTCGGACAGCCGTGCCAGTTCTCGGTCGTGGAATACCATGCCCTCGGCATATGTGGCGGGCAAAGAGCCCTCCACCGTGCCCAGCACGATGAGATGGCGCACCGAGGGCAGTTTCGTGCGGCCCACGTCGCCCACCAGCACCAGATCGCTGCCGGTCGGGAGTATGCCGACCTCTGCGGCGGCAAACCCCGTTTCCAGTAGGTCCGCCATCTCGGACGCGGTGAACTGCATATCGCCCAGCAGTCCCTCGGCCTGATCGAGCATGTCCATCATCGCGTTCCACACCTGCGCGCTCAGCGCGGCCAACTCCGCCTGGCTCTCGCGCAGCGTCTCGGACTCTTCGCGCAGCCGCTCGTCGACGCCCAGCTCGTCCAGTAGCGCATAGAGCCCCTCGGCCCACCGCCGGGCCTGCGCTTTGCGCCCGACCTGGGACAGCGCCATGAGCGGCGCGGCGATGCGCTCGCGCCACCCGTTGAGCGCCGCCAGATCGTACTCGTCGCTCCCGCGCGTCCATTCGCTCTCTGTTGCGGCGCGTCCCCGTATGCCGAACTGGAGCAGGTACCGCTCGATGATCTCTACGCCCTCGTCGGGGATCCCGGCGTATCCGCTTTTGAGCAGCGTCAGCAGGTCCTGCGCGCGGTAATTGCGGGCCACGACGCGCAGCGCGGCCAGCAGGCACGTCACCGCCGGATGGTGCAGAACCGGACGCCTGTTGTCGAGAAATACGGGGATGCCGTGCCGGGCGAATATCCGCGCCACGCGGGGCGCGTATTCGGCAAGATCGCCGCACACCACCGCGATATCCCGCCAGCGCAGCCCCTCCTTGCGCACAAGACGCGCCGCTCGTCCCGCCGCCGACTCGACCTCGTCCTCGGGCGTCGCTGCCTCCAGCAGGCGCACTGCGCCGCCGGATCCGCGCATAACGGGAGCGGGGTAGGCGTAGAGCCAGCGCTCCAGATGGTCTATTTCGGGCGCGCGGCCCGTGACGCTGCCGGGCGGGCGCGCCACGCGCTCTACCCGGACCGTATGCCCGGCCCGCTCCGCCATGTCCCGGAGCGCCTCAAGGCTGTGCCGCCCGGCCTCGAATGCCAGCGCGTCGGG
>JAAYXU010000118.1 GCA_012515725.1 Clostridiales bacterium
CGATCTCGGCGTCTGATTCGCCCGACGCGGCCTCCGACGGGGTGACGCCCACGCAGGCGACCTCGGGCTTTGTGTATATGACGGCGGGTATCGCGCCGTAGCGCATCGTGTCGCGGCGGCCCAGCATGTCGCTGACGGCTACCTCGGCCTCGCGGTACGCGGTGTGGGCCAGCATGCTGCGACCGTTCACGTCGCCCGCGGCCCATACCCCGGCCACCGATGTGCGCATCCGCTCGTCGGTCACGATCGCGCCCCGCTCCAGCGCGACCGACAGTGTTTCCAGCCCGTAGCCCCGGGTAACAGGCCGACGTCCGATAGACACGAGCACATTGTCGCACGGCAGGCGCAGGGCCTGTCCGTCCTTTTCAAACACAAGAGCGCCCTCATCGACCGCAGTCACCCGCGCCGACAGATGGAATACGATGCCCGCGGCCTCGAGCTGATTTTGGAGCCTCCGGCCGATCTCCGTATCGGTGTTCCCGGCGATATGATCGAGCATTTCCACGATCGTGACGCGGCTTCCCGCGGCGTGATAGTAGCTGGCCATCTCAAGGCCGATCACGCCGCCGCCTATGATAGCAAGATGCGCGGGCGCGGCGGGCAGATCGAGCGCTTCCCGGTTGGTCAGCGCGAATCCCGACGCGAGCGCCTCCCGCAGACCGGGAATGGGCGGCGTCGCGGGCTCGGAGCCTGCGGCGATGAGCAGACGGCGGGCAGCATATGTCTCTCCTGCGCACTGCGCGGCAAAGCCCTCGTCTGTTCGGCCCGTGAGCCGGGCCTCGCCCTCCACGACGGTGACTCCGGCGTGCTTCATCTTGGCTTTGACGCCCGCGACCAGCGTGCGCACGACTTTTTTCTTGCGGGCGATCACCGCGGCGTGGTCGAGCGCCGCGCCTGTTACCGTCACGCCGTAGGCCGCCCCGTGCAGGGCCGACTCGTAAATTTTCGCGGAATTGAGAAGCGCCTTGCTGGGGATGCAGCCCTCATTGAGGCATACGCCGCCCAGACTGCGTTTTTCAAAGAGCACCACGCGAAGACCGGCTTCCCCGGCCCGCTCGGCGGCGCAGTATCCGGCCGGGCCTCCGCCCAGCACCATGAGATCATACATCGCGCGCCTCCTTTACCGGCTCAGCAGCACGTCGAAATGCTCGAGCGCGTCGCACAGCTCGCGCAGGAAGCGGGAGGCCGGGGAGCCGTCGAGCGCTCTGTGGTCGTATGTGAGGGAGAGTCCCATCGCGGGATAGAACTCGATAGCGCCGTCGCGGCCCTTGCGTGGCCGGTATACGATAGAGCACACGCCCAGTATGCCGGTCTGGGGGGGATTGATGACAGGCGTGAACATCTCCACGCCCAGCGTGCCCAGATTGGTCACGGTAAACGTGCCGCCTGTGAGCGCGTCGGGGCTGACTGAGCCGCTGCGGCAGGCCGCGGCCAGCTCCTTGGAGCGCGCCGCGATGGCGGCAAGCGACATACTGTCCGCGTCGAAAAGCGTGGGCACCATAAGTCCCCGGTCGGTATCGACGGCCATCCCCAGATGGACGCCCGAAAAGCGGCGGATGACGCCGTCCAGCAGGTGCGCGTTGAGGTCGGGGTGATGGGGCAGCACGCGGCTGACCGCGAAGGATACGATATCGCCAAGCGTTATATTGGGAAGCCCCATCGCCTCGGCGCTTGCCTTGAGCCGCTCGCGGTAGGCGAGTATCGAGGTCGCGTCGAACGACGTATGGTGCGTGAGCTGCGCCATCTGCGACAGGGAGGAGTGCATCGTCCGCGCGATGACCTTGCGTATCTGCGCAAGGGGTTTGTCCTCGTAGGCCGCCACGGACGCGGGAGCCGCTGCGGCTGACTGCGCTTGGGGAGCGGGGGCGGTCCGGTCGGCCGCGGTGACGCGTCCGCCTATGCCCGTGCCCGCAAGCTGCGCGGCCGGGGCGCCGGATGCCGCCTTCGTGGAAGCCGCGCCCTGCCCATGCAGCGCCAGTACGTCCCGCTCGATGACCCGCCCGTCGGGTCCGCTGGGAATCGCGTCCTCTACGGCGACGCCCAGCCGCTCGGCCTGACGCCGCGCGCGCGGGCTTGCTTTGAGCGCCTCCCCGCGAACCGGCGCGCTCCTCGTGGGCGCGGGCGCTTCGTCGGGCGGTTCCTGCGCGGCGGGGGCGGGTTCGTCGGCGGATTCCCCGGCGGAAGCCGAGCCCCGAAGGTCTGAGATGTCCTCGTCCGCTTCGCCTATGATGCAGACAGGCTCCAGGCAGGGCACGTCGTCGCCCTCGTCGTGGAAGCGGTACAGAAGCACCCCTTCGTCCTGCGCTTCCTCGTCAAAGGCAGCCTTGTCGGTCTCATAGGAGAAAAGTATATCGCCGGGCTTTACCGCGTCTCCGACTGCTTTCATCCACTTGGTGATGATACAGCTCTCGACCGATATGCCCTGGCGCGGCATTATCACAACTTTTGCCATACCCAGACCCTCTTTCCGATGGATTCGTTATATTATTTTCATTTATGTGTGAATAAATCACATCCCGGTGTTAATTTTATCAAATCCAGACACCTCTGTCAATGGCAAAACAGCTTATATTATTATTAATTCAGAGATTATCACACGAAAAAAGGGGCGACGCTATTCGTTGTAATGAATAATGAATGATGAATGATGGAATGAATGATGAATGATAGATAATTGATAGTGCTGTAATTTCGTGCTATAGTCTAGTATAGTGAAGGTGAACTGATGTGAAATCGCGAGGTGCAATCGATGAAGAAGAAAAAAAGCCGGTTCCTTCCCCGAATCCTTATGGTGGCAACGCTCGGCCTGCTCATATACGGAGCGGTTCAGTTCATCCGCTGCTGGAATCAGCTGGAGGCGCTCGCGGACTACAAGAATGAGCTTGCCGGGCAGCTGGACGAAATACGCGACAAGAACGACGAACTCATGCGTGAAATCGAGTTTTCCAAAACGCCCGACTTTATCGAGCGGATCGCCCGGGAAATATTCGGATGGGTCAAGCCCGGCGAAATCAAATTCGTCGAGGAGGAAGCGGGAGGCGGGAAATGAATGATGAATGGTGAATAATCAATAATGAATAATAAAATCCCCCGGACTGCTCACGCTGAAATCCGGATGTTGACAGCGAGCCGGGTTCTGCTATAATATAGGAAAAGCGCGGCGACGGAAAGGAGTATCCGGATGAGTGCCCGAAGCGAGCCTGGGAGGGTGCAAGCCAGGCGGCGGCAGTCCGGGGAAGGCGTTCCCGAGCGCATCGTTTCCAAAGTGGGCCTTCGGGCCAAAAAGGGTGGAACCGCGAAAGCAAGCCTTTCGTCCCTTTGCGGATGGAGGGCTTTTATTATCCAAAAAAGCGAGGGTGTATTAGATGAGCAAGCTGACCATGGAGAAGCTGACCGCGATGTGCAAGAACCGGGGGTTCATATTCCCCGGCTCAGAGATATACGGCGGGCTGGCCAACACATGGGATTACGGCCCGCTGGGCGTCGAGTTTAAGAACAACGTCAAGGCCGCCTGGCGCAGAAAATTCATACAGGAGTGCCCCTACAACGTAGGGCTGGATTCGGCGATACTGATGAACCCGAAAACATGGGTCGCGTCGGGCCATGTGGGGAATTTCAACGATCCGCTGCTCGACTGCCGCAAGTGCAAGGCGCGTTTCCGGGCCGACAAGCTGATTGAGGACTATCTAGAAAAAAGGGGCGAGGAGAGCGCGGCCGACGGCTGGAGCCATGCGCGCATGGAGGCGTTCATCACCGAGCGCGGCATACCCTGCCCCGAGTGCGGGCAGCACGATTTTACCGGAGTCCGTCAGTTCAATATGATGTTCAAAACGTTCCAGGGCGTTACCGAGGACAACGCTTCCCAGATATATCTGCGGCCCGAGACGGCGCAGGGAATATTCGTGAACTTCAAAAACGTGCAGCGCACCACCCGCAAAAGGGTGCCCTTCGGCGTCGCGCAGGTGGGCAAGGCGTTCCGCAACGAGATCACACCGGGTAATTTCACGTTCCGCACGCGCGAGTTCGAGCAGATGGAGCTTGAATTCTTCTGCAAGCCCGGCACAGACCTCGAATGGTTCTCCTACTGGAAGGAATTCTCGATGAACTGGCTTATTTCGCTGGGCCTTGGGCAGGAGAATCTCCGTTTCCGCGACCATTCGCCGGAGGAGCTTTCACACTACAGCAACGCGACGTCCGACATCGAGTACCGCTTCCCGTTCGGCTGGGGCGAGCTGTGGGGCATAGCCGACCGCACCGATTTCGACCTGCGGCAGCATATGCAGGCGAGCGGCGAGAGCTTCGAGTATCTGGATCCGGTCACGGGCGAGCGGTACGTACCGTACTGCATAGAGCCGTCGCTGGGCGCGGACAGGGTCGCGCTGGCATTCCTGTGCGACAGCTACGACGAGGAGGAGATCGGCGCTGACGACACCCGCATCGTGCTGAGGCTGCATCCGGCGCTGGCCCCATATAAGGCCGCTGTGCTCCCGCTCCAAAAGAAGCTCTCGGAGCCCGCGATGGAGCTATACCACAGTCTCGCATCCCACCATATGGTGGACTATGACGAGACGGGCTCCATCGGAAAGCGCTACCGCAGGCAGGATGAGATAGGCACGCCGCTGTGCGTGACGTTCGATTTTGATTCGCTCACCGACCAGGCCGTCACGATCCGCGACCGGGATACGATGGAGCAGGTGCGCCTGCCCATCGACAGTGTGCTGGCCTATATCGACGAAAGGGTTAGGTTCTAGGCCGGGTATCACGGGAGGAGAGACGCACGCTATGTGGTTCTATCTCATCACCGGCGGATTCCTCGTCGCGATCGGGCTTGCGGTGCACGCGTTCAAAATGCATTTCCTGATCGCGGGCTACAATACGATGTCCGCGGATAGAAGGAAGAACGTCGACATCCGGGGCCTCGCCCGCATGATGGGGATCTGCATGTATCTATGCGGCGGGGTCTTTGCCGCGACAGGCATACTCGACGCGCTGGGTACCCGGATCGGAATGTTCCCGGCGTTCGCGCTTCTCATCGTGTCCGTGCTTTTTATGGCGATCAGGGCGCAGAAATATGACCCCAGTCAATACGATGAGAGCGGGAAACTCCGCAGGGAAGCGGTCGCGCAGATCGCCGTACCCGCAGCTATCGTAGTGAGCGTACTTATACTCGTCGCGATTCTGTTCATTGGCTCGTCCCGTCCAACCCGGGCGACGCTGCAGGACGAGGGATTGCGCATCCACGGAATGTACGGCCGCCTCTATCCCTGGGATTCGCTCGGGGACATAAGGCTCATCGACGAGCTGCCGTCCATCGAAAGGCGCGTAAACGGCTCGGGGCTCGGCGCAAACCTCAAGGGCTATTTCCGAACGACGCAGTATGGTGTCGTGATGCTGTTTGTGAACGCCGAAGCGCCGCCCTTCGTGCTCTTTGAGTCGGACGGTGGGATCGTCATATTCAATACGGGCAGCGCGGACGAAACACGGGCGGTATATAAGGAAATCCTCGCGCGCAGATAACTCGCGCGCCAATGCGCTCCCGTAACGGCTTTATCCGGCTATACCGGCAGGCTCTGCCCGCGCCGCTGACACGCGCCGGGTTTGAAAGGAAAACGAATGAAACCCAAACAAAATCGCGCGCGGACGCTCGCGCTGTGCGCCGCTGCTATAATCCTCGCATTGACCGGATGTACGCAGCCCCCGCCGCTTCCGGCCGCTACGCCCGAAGCGACGGTAACGCCCACCCCGACGGCGACGCCTACCCCGACGCCTACGCCCACGCCGTCGCCCACCCCGGTTCCCACGCCCGTCCCGCCCAGCCGCGTGACGGTGGCCGCCGTGGGCGATCTCATGTGCCATCGGTGGATGGTGTCCGACGCCTACGAGCGGGATACGAAGACATACAGCTTCGTGCCGATGCTCGCCGACATCGCGCCGCTCCTCATAGAGGCGGATATCGCGGTGGGCAACCTGGAGACGCCGGTAGCAGGAAGCGAATTCGGATATACGGGCTCGTCGAGCATGCTCAACTTCAACGCTCCCGACAGTTATCTAGACATGCTAAAAAGCGCGGGCTTCGACGTGCTGACCAACGCGAACAACCATATACTTGATAAGCGCTGGCAGGGACTGCTCAATACGCTGGACGCGCTGGACGAGTGGGGCTTCGTGCATACGGGCGGGTTCCGCAACCAGCAGGAAAACGAAACCCCGTGCATCGTGGAGCATGACGGCATACGCATCGCGTTCGTCACGGGAACGGGGATACTCAATATCGGCCGGGGCGTGATCCCCAAGGAATTCCGGCAGTGGGCGTTCAACGACCTCGACATCGAAAAGCTGTCCGAGGACATCGACCGCGCGCGGCAGGCCGGAGCCGATCTTATATTCGCGAGTATGCACTGGGGCTCGGAGCGGACGCAGAAGCCCTCCTCGCACCAGAGGCGGCTTGCCCAGGAGCTAATCGCCGCGGGCGCGGACTGCGTGCTGGGACACCATCCGCATGTGCTGCAGCCCATCGAGATGGTAGAGTCGGGTGGACGGACCGGGCTCGTGTTCTATTCTCTTGGCAACTTCATATCCAATATGTATCCGCCGCAGGCCGACACCGGCGCGATCGCCTACATCACATACGAGAAGGATAACGAGACCGGCGAGATCACGCTCAAAGACGCCGCGTACCTTCCGGCGATCGTATGGAAAAAGACGTACCAGGGCGAGGGGAACTGGGATTTCCGTGTGCTCCCGATGCAGCAGTATCTCGAGGACGAGACGCTTTTTGAGACGCTGGACAGGGGCATGAAGAAGCGGATGCCCGCCTCTTTTGAGGAGACCGTCGCGCTGCTGGGCGAGGAACCGGCGCGGCTGACTAAGGAGTACCCGGACTGATTGTAAGGCTGGGCCGATTATTTCAAACTGCGCGGCGGGGGTAAGCCCCCGCCGCGTGGCTATATCGCCCCTCTATCACACGTCCAGCGCGTACCTGCCCGGCGTACCCGGCTCGCGTACCATCCACAGCCCTCCGGTAAAGTCGGGAACCGCGACAGGCTGTCCGCCCAGCGCGATCGAATCCTCAGAGAGCGCTGAAACTGCCATCCACGAGGCGGTGTCGTATGTGTCGATGGGAGGCGGGCAGCCCCGCTGCACGCTGTCGACGAAGGCTGAAAGCACCAGGTAATCCATGCCGCCGTGGCCGCTGCGCACGCCGTCATCGAGGTACTGACGCCAGAGCGGATGCTCGAACTCTTCGCGGTGCGCCTCGAAGCTCTCCCACTCGTGCTCGGGGCTGCTGCCCTCTATATAAAGAAGCTGCCCGTCCTCCTGCCAAAGGCCCCGGGTGCCCTGCACGACGCCGCCCCGGGAATACGGGCGGGGCAGGCTCGTGTCCAGCGTCAGCAGCATCGTTTCGCCGCCCGCGCAGCGGATGATCGTGGTCACGACGTCGCCCTGCGCCATCGGGTAGCGCGCCAGCGGATGATCGGGCCCGCGGTTCTCGAGGGCCCAGGCGTTTATGCCCCGCGCCTTGGAGGCCGTCGACGCAAGCGTCAGCATACGGTTACCCCGGTTGAGCCTGAGTATCTTGGCCATCGGGCCCAGCTCGTGGGTGGGATAGTTCTCGCTGCACCGGTGCATATAGTTGCGGGTACGGTCTATGCGCTTCTCCAGCCGGTCGGTCAGACTGGCGCGAAGGTCGTGCCCGTACGCGCCGCGGCAGTGGACTATCTCTCCCAGCACGCCCTCCCTCGTCATGCGCAGCAGCGCCATCTCGTTACGGCCGTAGCAGCAGTTCTCCAGCATCATGCAGTGCACGCCTGTTTCGTGGTACGCGCCGACCAGATCCCAGCACTGGCGGACGGAAAACGCGCCCGCCACCTCGACTGCCGTCGCTTTGCGGGCGCGCATCGCGAGGATGGCCAGCGGGATGTGGGGCGCCCAGTCGGTCGCGATGATCACCGCGTCCACGCCGGGGCGTGCCAGCAGCGCGTCAAACTCGGTGTCGCAGTATGGCCTTTCCCCCCGCTCGGACTCGACCAGCGCGGCTGCCTCGTCCATCGGCTCACTATCGAGGTCGCACAGGGCGACCAGGCGCACCGCGTCTATGCCCAGCAGCGTTTTGAGCAGGCCCTTTCCACGGCTGCCCAGCCCCACAAAACCGATCCCTACGCGTTCACTACCTTTCATACCATGTCCTCCTTTATCAATCGATTGTTTTGGGCGGCGCGGGATCCTCTTCCCGGTCGTCCGCGCCCTCTCCGGTCCAAAAGCTGCGTTCGCTCGACGCGGCCGCTTTCCGGTAGGCCGTGGGCGTCATGCCCGTGACTTTCTTAAACACCTTCGAGAAATACTGAATATGCGCAAACCCCGAGCCGTAGCAGGCGTCTGTCACCGTAGCGCCCGGGTCGATCAGGAGCTGCTGGGCGAGGATCACCTTTTTCCGGTTCACGTACTGGGATACCGTCAGGCCGGTATGCTGGCGGAACAGCCTGCATATGTAGTGGCGGCTAAGAAAAAACTCCTCCTCCAGATCGCGGAGCGTCACGCCCTCCCGCAGCCGCTGGTCGATGTAGGCGAGCATTCGGCTGAAATGGAGGTTGCCCCGGGCCGGCTCCCGGTACGCGCTGTCCCGGACGGCGCTGTCGGCAAGATCCGAGAGCAGCAGCACGAGCTCCGCCTGCGTCCGCTCCTGCCAGCGGCCGCGCTTGCCGTCGGTCAGCCGCCATATGGACTCGAACCGCTCATGCGCGCGGCGCAGGAGCGCCTGCTCCCGGCCGGTATGAAAGAGGGTAAAGGGCCGCTCGCTGAGCGCTTCCACGACATCGGCCATGCCCATCCGGCGCGCGAACTGCTCGAGTATGCCCGAGGCGATATTGATATAGTAGCGCCTGTAGGGACCCTCCAGAAACCGGTACGCTGTATGCATCGTATACGGACGGATGAAAAGCACGTCTCCGTCCGCGATATCGCAGATCGTGATATCGGCCCGGAACAGAGCGCGCGCCTGCTCAAAAAAAAGAATCTCATAGCCGTCATGGTAGTGCATGCGGACCTCAAAGCGGTGGTCGTCGGACTCGATGAAATCCGCAATCATACTGGACAGCGGTTCGTAATACTCCCTGTGCTCCACGCTACCTCACCCCGGCGGCAGTGTCATCCGACGCTGCCATCATAACCCTAAATAGAGCTGAATGCAAGCGTAGGACAAAATCCTGTCGATGAGTGATTTCATGGATTTAAAAGAATTTTGATCGCATCAATTAATACGCCAAAGAAAATAATTAAGACAGAACATTAGGCGTATTATTCATTATTCATCACAACGGCGGCATACACGCGCGTCCCGCCTGCATGCCGCCCTCATAATAATTATCTGGTTACCGCTCGTGCGCCTACCGCCCCATGAAAAGCGCGATATCGGACTGGACGTCGCCCACGCCCGCGATACCGAACTTGTCCACCAGCACATTGGCCACGTTCGGGGACAGGAATCCGGGAAGCGTGGGCCCCAGATGGATATTCTTGACGCCCAGATACAGAAGCGCCAGCAGCACGATCACGGCCTTCTGCTCGTACCAGGCGATATTAAACGCGATCGGCAGCTTGTTGATATCGTCAAGGCCGAATACTTCCTTGAGCTTGAGCGCGATCACCGCCAGAGAATAGGAGTCGTTGCACTGCCCGGCGTCCAGCACTCTGGGAATGCCGCCGATGTCGCCCAGATTGAGTTTGTTGTAGCGGTATTTCGCGCAGCCCGCGGTCAGTATCACCGTGTCGCCTGGAAGCTGCGCCGCAAAGTCGGCGTAGTACTGCCGGGACTTCATGCGCCCGTCGCAGCCCGCCATTACGAAGAACTTTTTGATCGCGCCGGACTTGACGGCCTCGACCACTTTGTCGGCAAGCGCCAGCACCTGATTGTGCGCGAAGCCGCCCACGATGCTCCCGGTCTCGATCTCATCGGGCGGGGGCAGCGTCCTGGCCAGCGCGATGATCTGCGAGAAGTCCTTTTTGCCGTTCGCATCGGCCGCGATATGCGTGCAGCCCGGATAGCCGGCCGAGCCGGTCGTGAATATCCTGCTCCTGACCTCCTCGCTCTTTGGCGGCACGATGCAGTTGGTGGTAAACAGTATCGGCCCATTGAAGGACACGAACTCGTCTGTCTGCTTCCACCAGGCGTTGCCGTAGTTGCCCGCGAAATGCTCATATTTCCTGAACGCGGGATAGTAGTGGGCGGGCAGCATCTCGCCGTGCGTGTATATGTCGACGCCGGCGCCCTGTGTCTGCTCCAGGAGCTGCTCCAGATCGGTCAGATCGTGGCCGGATATGAGTATCGCGGGATTCTCTCTGACGCCGATATCGACCTTTGTTATCTCGGGATGGCCGAACCGCGACGTATTTGCCTCATCGAGAAGCGCCATGACCTTGACGCCGTGTTCGCCGGTCCTCAGCGTGAGCGCCACCAGATCGTCGGCCGAGAGCGCGTCGTCCAGCGTCGCCGCCAGCGCCTCGTAGAGGAAGGCGTATATGGCGGGATCCTCTTTGCCCAGGTTCAGCGCGTGCTCGGCGTAGGCCGCCATGCCCTTTAACCCGTACAGTATCATCTCGCGCAGCGAGCGCACGTCCTCGTCGGCGGTTAATAGCACGCCCACGGTCGCGGCTTTTTCGAGCATCGACTGCCTGGAGGCGGCGGAGAATGTCGCGGCGTCAGAAAGATCGGCGCTGACGGTTTTTCTGAGCTCGTCGCGTATCGCAAGCATCCTGGTTATCTGCTCCTCGAGCGCCCGGTCGTCAAGTTCGCGTTCGTGATCGTCATGAAAAGGCTGCTGAGCACCTCGCGGTTCACGCTATGAAGGCCGCTGACATCGAGCTTTCCCCTGACGACGATATCCGCGATACCCTTCACCGCGTATATAAGCAGATCCTGGAGTTTAGCGACTTCCTCGGTTTTGCCGCATACGCCGCGGACCTTGCAGCCTTTTCCGCCCGCGGTTTCCTGGCACTGGTAACAAAACATACCCATTGATTATTCTCCCTTCATTTATCAAACGGTCTGAAACCGTGTATTATTCTACTGCGAAATCCTGGGCCCATCTGTCGATCATCGCGTGCAGCCTCTCGTGTACGCCGTGGCCGATTACGCTCTCCTCAAATCTCTCGAATTCCTCATATAGCGAATCCTGTTCGTTTTCGGGAACTACCTTGTCCGCGACGACGAAAAGCACGCCGTTCTCCTTGTCTATGTGGTGAACAAGAAGATCGCTGTACTGGCGGGCCGCCCCCGCGAATCCGGCGGCGTCCTTCGCGTCGAGGCTTTCGCGCATCCGCGCGATATACTGCCTTCCTCTGGCGTGTTCGCCCAGCATCGCGCCCACCGGCCCGCCCTCGCTGGCGACACCCTTTGCGACAAGCGCCGGAAAGAGCATGTTCTCCTCTTTCCCGTGGTGGCATTTGTCGACGAACGTGCTGAGAAAATAGACCACCTCGCCGTAGTACGCGAGCATGACATCCCTGCTCCGATCGTCTGCGAGTATCATTTGATCCAATATCTGCAGCACAAAGAGGACAGCGTCATGCTCCTTCCTCAGATCCTGCGTCGCCTTGCCCATATCGCACCTCCCTTTCTACTCATTGCCGCGCTAACGCGGCTATGGCTAATTATACCATAGAAGCGATGTTCCGGGCAGCCCATTGCCTGCGTACCGGGGGGCAGTTGACAAATGTTTTCCATGTCAGTGAATGAGCTCCCCGATAACCGCGCTCGCTCGCTTGCCATGCTTCCAGTATACTGTTACAATGCAAAATAAGGTGTTACGCAGGTAACACATTAGGGAGGTATTTTTTGTGAACGAAACGTTGCGCCTGGCGAGACGGACACCCCTTCTTCAATCGCTCACCGACGAGGAAATAGTATCCTATCTCGGAGACGGAAGCTTCATCACCGCCGCGTACGCAAAAAATGGCGTCATTCACTTCGACGGCGAGGTCTGCCGCAGGCTGGAAATCATTTTGTCTGGAAAGGTTGTGGTCGAGCGGATCGACGAATCGGGAAACCTGATGACAATCGGCGAGTTTATCGCGGACGATATGCTGGGCGGCAATTTGATTTTTTCGAGAAATCCGTATTATCCGATGACCGTAACAGCGAGGGAGCCCTCGGTGATACTGGGTATCGGCAGAGAGCGGGTTTTTGAGCTTTTCTATCATAACCATGAGTTTTTGCGAAATTACCTCACGCTCATATCGGAACACTCGATGATGCTGAGCGAAAGAATCCGGCACTATGTCAACAAATCGATCCGCGAATGCGTGATGAGCTACCTCAACTATGAGAGGAAAAGGCAGAACACAAACCGTATCGCGCTGGGTATCAGCAAGAAGGCGCTGGCCGAGAGGATAGGCGTACAGCGCACCTCGCTGTCCCGGGAGCTGGCGAAGATGCGGGACGAGGGGCTCATACGGTTTGATAACAAGACAATCGAACTACTGTATGACTGAGCGCGTCATCTGCCCCGCTCCTACCAATAAAAAAGCGGCAATCCCGCGATTGCCGCTCGGTTCTTATCATGCACGCGGCTATTCGGACCGCACAAATCGAATGCGTATCATTTCGCCTAATCGGTCGGCTGGCCGTACGAGTCTCCTTTATTTGATTTCACTCTTATTCGCCCGGTGTCATACAGTACAATATGGAAAGGAGGTCATTTCATTGCTGCATATCAGCCAAGAAGAGCCGCATATGGTCAAAGTCGAGTCGGTGATCGAATGGCGTAAATGTGATCTGTGCGGACTGTGCCACCCGGACAATCTCCTAAACTGCCCGCGCATCAAATCTTTCGATAAGAGATTCGGCTATGCGGGAAACCCGGAGCCTGAGGATCATGAATAGTATTCGCGTCGTGACACACAGGGAGCGGCCCACGCCGTTCCCTTTCAGACGCTCCTGGGGTCTTGACGCTATGGCGCGTACATCCTTTCGACCGCACTGCGGATTTCCTGGTAGCTGGTGCAGCGGCAAAGGTTTGACGCGAGCCATTCCTCCACCACGCTTTCGCCGGGCATGGCCGGATGCCGCGTCATGAGCGCGTGGCAGACCATCAGAAAGCCGGGCGTGCAGTAACCGCACTGAAACGCGTTCGCGTCCACAAACGCTCTGTGCACCGCGGCCGTGCCGCCAAGCCCCTCTACCGTCAGTATCGTATGCCCTTCAGCCTCCACCGCGAGCATAAGGCATGACTTTACCGGCCAGCCGTCGACGATAACCGTGCACGCGCCGCAGTCTCCGTTTAGGCAGCCGGGCTTGGCGGCCGTGAGCCCCAGCTGCTCTCTTAGGACAGTCAGCAGCAGGTCCGCGGGGCGTACGGCCACCTCGCGGTTTTCTCCGTTCACATGAAGGGATATAACGACCATGCCCTCATAGCGTACCATTTTCCCATCCCTCCAGAATCTCATCGATAGTGTTCCTGAACACGAAGAGCCGGTACTCTCCAGAGCCCTCCGCGTCGGAAGTTACAGGCGCGGGCAGCAGGCAGGCCGCCCTTTGCGCGCGCTCGCCGCGGGTCATAGTGCGGTCATTGAGCACCGACTCGATCGCCTGGCTGCGAAATGGAAAGGCGCAGACGCCCGAAAACGCGATCCGCAGACAGCCGTCCCGCCATACCGCCGCGACGCTCACAAGCGGATAGTCTATTTTTTCGTTCGCCGTTTTCTTCATGTGCGCGCATTGGGCGGTCAGGGCCCAGACGGGGACATGGACCGCAACGACCAGCTCGCCCGGCTTCAGCCGCATATACCCGTCGAACACGCTGTGAAAGGGCACGTCGCGCGCTCCCTCCGGGCCGTAGAGCGAAATATCGGCGTCCGACAGGAGAAGCGGCAGGCTTGTCTCGCGGTACTGTATGGAGCCGCACAGATTGCCGCCCAGAGTAATCCTGCACTGGTTCGTGTGGTCGGCGATTCTTCCGCACGAAAGGGCGAGGAGCGGAAACATACGGGACTCGCCTATTTGACTGAGCGTGCACGCCGATCCGATAGTCATGCGCCTGTCACCGGGCGACAGGATCATGCACTCGGGTATTCTCTTAATGTCTATCACGGCCCGGGGCTCGATGGCGCCCGCGCGGCACATCGTAATGATCTCGCTTCCACCGGCATAGTAGACGGCGGAAACTCCTTCGCGGCGCAGCTTTTCATAAACTTCCGCCGCCGCCCCGAGCGAGTCGGGGCGGTAATAGACAAAGTTAAAGGGTATCATGCACGTCCTCCGCCCGCGTGCGCCAGATCGTCTCGGGCGTCAGCGGCAATGTATTGAGCTGCCTGCCAAACGCCGAGGAAAGCGCGTTGCCCAGCGCGGCGGGCATACCGATGATGCCGTGCTCGGCATAGCTTCGGACGCCGTAAGGCGACGCGCAGTCGGGCGTTTCCACAAAATCGACGCGGTAATCCGGCTCCTGCCCGATGTGCATGATCTTGTAGGTGCGAAGATTGGGAAGCCTCGGGATCCCCCCGGCATCGTATGAGAATGCCTCGCGGCTTGCCATGCTTATGCCCATCGCCATACCTCCGGCCAGCATAGAGCGCATCGATTCGGGATTTAAAAGAGCGCCGATATCGATTACGGTGGAAGCGCTCAGTATGCGGTACGTGCATGTTTTACGGTCGGCCTCCACCTCGACGACCTGCGCTCCGAGCGTCCACTGCGGCCCGGTCCTGCCCTCTCCCGTCTCGGGGTCGAGCATGACAAGGCCTTTGAGCATATAACCGCCCCGGCCCAGCACGGGCTCCCCGATAGATTCGCCGGTTGCGGATTTGTATCCCCGGACTATGTCCTTGAGGGCGATGAACCGCTCGGGGTTCTTTATCGAATACAAGCGGCCATGCGCGACCTCAATTTCCTCGGCGGGACAGCCAAGCGCCTGCGAACCGATGGCGCGCAGCTGACAGAGCATATCGTCGGCGGCGCGGACTACCGCGTGCCCGGCCATGTATTCGGTGAGGCTCGCGACCGTCTTCCAGTGCTCGGGCGCGGTGCGGGTGTCCACGGGCATCACAACATGCACCTTATCGGTATCGATTTTCAGCTTTTCGGCAAACATTTGCGCCAGATGAGTCTGCCCGGCATCCCCCATTTCGACTACGCCCGTATGCAGATTGACGCTTCCGTCGGGGTTGCAGGTGACGAGCGCGCCCGATATAGCGTCGGTCGGGGGATTTTCGGTCTTCCAGAAGCACGAGACGCCCATCGCGCGCACGGTATCCTTTTTAATGGGCGTCGCTATACCGCCGTTCCACTGCGACAGCTGTCTGACCCTGTTAAGGCACTCGGTCAGGTTACCGGTGAGGGCCGCCGTGCATTCGACCTGCGTCGGGGTCAGGCTGCCCGGCCGGATCGCGTTTCTTATCCGCAGTTCCAGCGGATCCAGCGCGCACCGATCAGCCAGCATGTCAAGCGTCCGCTCGATACAGTATGTATACGACTCGTGCGCGAAGCTCCGGTAGGACGTCGCGTATGTATGGTTCGTGTACACGCACAAAGCGTCGCAGGAAAGATTCTCGACGTGGTAGGGCCCGGTGCAGTCCACAGCGATCGCTTTTGTCATATAGGGCGAAATGTCGGTATACGCGCCGCAGTCCAGCCAGTATGTGAGCTCGGCGGCGTGAATGAGGCCGTCTTTCGAGGCCCCAAGCGTTATATCGGCCTCCAGTCCGATCCGGCCGGGCGCGGCCGCCATGTCCTGCTCGCGCGGCATCGTGAGCCGCACCGGCTTTCCCCCGACGCGGCGCGATGCCAGGAACGCCAGTATTTCGGGCATAACCGACGCCTTGCCTCCAAAGCCTCCCCCCACAAAGGGCACGCGCACCTGGATTTTACCCGCGGGTATGAGGAACGCCTCGGAAAGCTCATTGCGGACCGAATAGGGCGACTGGGAGGATGTGGTTATGATGACGTCGCCGCCTGACGATATCTCGGCGCGGGCTGTCCGCACCTCCATCGCCATGTGATCGGAGGGCGGCAAAAAAAAGCGCTGCCGTACGACAGTGTTGCAGCGCCGCAGCGCGTTTCCCGAATCGCCTTTCCGTATCCGATACCTACCGGCGATATTGGTTCCGGGCTCAGGATGGATATCGGGCGCGTTTTTCCTGTATCCGTTCACCTGGGCGTGTATGAGCGGCGCTCCCCGGGCCAGCGACTGCGAGGGGGTAAGGCTGATGGGCAGAGGCTCGTATTCGACGCGAATGAGGCGGACGGCCCGCTCCGCGGTATAATCGTCCTGCGCGACAGCGAGCGCCACCGGCTCTCCCGCATAGCGCGCCACGTCCCGCGCGAGCGCCGGACGATCGCGCGTAAGCGGCCCGAAGAGCTCGGGGCAGTCCGCGCCCGTGAGAACGGCTTTTACGCCCTCTAGCGCCAGAGCGCCCGAGATATCGATACCGCGTATGCGGGCGTGCGCATGGGCGCTGGTAAGAAGCCGAGCGGACAGAACGCCCGCGATAGGAAAGTCGTCTGTGTATTTCGCCCTGCCTGTGACCTTATCCCACGCTTCCTTGCGCCGGACGCTTTTTCCTACGGCTGTATTCATGCGGATACACGCAGTCTCCCGCCGAAAGCGAAATATTTCCATTTATGAAAGTGTCCGGCACGCGCTTTCAATAGAATCCGCGAAAGCGCATGCCGGTACTTGTCAGTTTGCCTTCACCCCGCTCTTGAAAGCGTTGACGATCAGCAGCAGAAGTATCGCGCCGCCTGTGGCCACAAGCAGGCTCCAGACATTAAACCCTGTGATACCCTCGTTGCCCAGCAGGTTCATAATAAGGCCGCCCAGAAAACCGCCGACCACACCTACCAGTATATTCGCTCCCGCGCCCATTTTTCTGCTGTTTTTCGTGATAATGCTTGCGATCCATCCGGCGAGCGCGCCGATAACGATCCAGCCAATGATGCCCATTCTACTCAACTCCTTCACGGTATTTGGATTCTATCTTTGACTAGTATTTGATTTAACCGCTCTGATTATTACCGAAAAAATGACGCGAAAAATCCGCGCATGGCGCGCCTGCCGCATAGAACCGGGCGCTCTGCTTAAAGATAGTAAAGAATAAGAAAAAAAGGAGCGAAAAATATGAATCCGTTTGAAATAAAACCAATAAATATCGAAGACGGCATCATGGACTGGGCTACGCTGTATCCGACTGCCTACAACAAGCAGACCGTCGATCCATATACGAAGGTGCGGATCATACTCATGAACGGTATAGAGGTGGAGTCGGCGCTTTTTAAGCACCAGTTTCACCGCAACTGCCAGAACAATGATCTGCGCAGGGAGCTTGCACTCTCCCGCCGCATAGAGCAGCAGCACCAAAAGCGCGTCAACTGGCTCAAACCGATCGACGAGACCCCACTGGAGACGACCATCGGGTACGAGCATGTCGCGGTGGATCTGACCGCGTGGCTCGCGCAGAACGAACCTAACCCCTATGTCAGGCAGGCGCTTGACTTCGCGCTCTTAGAGGACTTCGATCATCTGTACCGGTACGCGAACCTGCTGGATATGGACGCGCAGATTCCGGCGCAGAACCTCGTCAAGAGCTATGTGGACATAACGCCCGGACGGCCGACGATAGCCGAGCACCGATTCGCGTACGATTCGGTAAGAAGCCCTGTGGACTTTAAGACGGCCGACATACGCACCAAGCTCAATACGCTCATCATCACCTCCGCAGAGCAGCAGACGATGAACTTCTATATGAATATCGGGAACAACTACTACAACGATCTGGGGCGGAAGCTGTATCAGGAGATCGCTATGATAGAGGAGCAGCATGTCAGCCACTACGGCTCGCTCATGGATCCCCGCTGCACCTGGCTAGAGAACCTGCTGCTGCACGAGTATATGGAGTGCTATCTCTACTATTCATTCTATCAGGATGAGCTGGACGAAAACGTAAAGTCGATATGGGGTATGCATCTCGACCACGAGATCGCGCATCTTCACAAGGCCGCCGCGCTCCTTATGCAGTACGAGAGCAAGGACTGGCAGCAGGTAATACCGGGCGGCGCGTTTCCCAAGCTCCTTCAGTTTCACGATACCCGCGACTACGTCCGACAGATACTGGGCCAGCAGATACTGCTTACGGCCAACCGCGAGCAGTATATCCCGGTGTCCGGCCTGCCGCAGAACCATGAATTTTTCTTCTACCAGGATAGAATGAACCACGACGTAAACGCCGTGGCAAGCCACGTGGTCGTGGCGCGGCATCAGGAGAAATATGGCGTGGACTACCGCGCGGAGTCGCAGACGAATCCTGTGCAGGAGCTGACCGACAGGACCGCCGACAATACGCAGATAGCGCGCCGCTAGCGCGTAATGCGTTTGGCAAAACGAAAGAGCCGTCCGCAAGTCGGGCGGCTCTTTTCAAAGCAGCAGCGTTAGAGCGATACAGGCGCACAGCATGAGACCGACAAGTCCGGCCCTCACGACCGGAAACGCGCGTCCTGGTATCGCTGCTCGGACTCCCGCGCAGCGGCGCGCCGCCGCCTGAATCGGCCTTGACAGTAAGCCCGCCAGCCAGTAGCCGATGAGCGCGATTGAGCCGGTAGCGAGGTTCTGAGTAATGAGGAAAGAACCGCATTTGCCCGCGTCGCTGACGACCGAAATATCGCGCATCCAGCCAGGGACGAGGAGCAGTATATACGCGATATACATAGCGCGCCAGCATGTATTTACCGCCAGAGCGGCGAGCGCGATAAAAAGCGGTTTTTCCGTTTCACGACAGGCAGAC
>JAAYXU010000119.1 GCA_012515725.1 Clostridiales bacterium
CGTGACGGCAATCACCGCGTATTCATCCTCAGTCAACTCTCCGACATAGCGAGCGGGCAGCAGCGCACCGTCAATCGCCCCGTCCTTCAATGCCGTGATGATTTCCTCGTATCCGTCTAAAAAGGAAACGGTGTAGTCCGAATTCGTATCTGCTAGCGCCAAATAAGCGCAATACGACAATGGTTCGCGCTTGAGTCCAATGTGTATTGGCTGCCCTGCCGTTCCCCGCTCGAGGATACTTGCTACGGCCGCGGCAACGAATAGGACAATAATTAGAAGTATCAGCGACCCGTTCTGCCGGATTGAATTTATCGTTTTCTTTCCATTCGGGTTTATTTCATTCATGAGGACCTTCTTGCATCGTCTCTTCCGACAACGCTTCCCATTCGCCGAGAAGATCGGCAAGCCGCTGTCCAAGCGCGCCGTGCCGTATGCCAAGCTCGGTAAGCTCGTCCGCGGGTATATGAAGCGGCTGCGAGAGCGCGCTCTCCACGGCGGTGATTTCGTCCTCCACGGCCGCGATCTCGGTCTCGACGCGGGCGAGCTCCGCGCGCCGCCGCCGCGCTTCTTCCCGGACACGGCGCTCCCTGCGCTCAGCGCGCGCTGCCTGGGTGCGCGTCATAGCCGGGGAGGTAAAGGACGGCTCCGGCTCCGCCTGCGTCCGGGATTTACGCTCCAGATACTCCGCCCAGCTCCCCGGATAATCGGCGAGGCCGTCCTCATTGAGCTCCAGCACGCGCGTGGCGACCCGGCTTATGAAGTAGCGGTCATGGCTGATGAACAGCACCGTGCCCGGAAAATCGATGAGCGCGTCCTCCAGCACCTGGCGGCTGTCCATATCCAGATGGTTGGTGGGTTCGTCAAGGAGTAGCAGGTTTCCTCTGCTCAGCATGAGCTTGAGCAGCTCCAGCCGCCCCTTCTCGCCTCCCGAGAGCATGTCAACGGTCTTATATATATCATCTCCCCGGAAAAGGAATGCCGCGAGCGTGTCGCGCACCTGCTGCGGTTTCAGCTGCCGATACGCGTCCCATACCTCGTCCAGCACGGTTTTATGGGCATTAAGCTCGCTCTGCATCTGATCGTAATAGCCGATCTCAACGCCCGCGCCTCTGCGGATTTCACCCGCTACCGGGCGCAGCGCTCCGCGGATGAGGGAGAGCAGCGTGGTCTTGCCTATACCGTTTGGACCGATGAGCGCGGCTCTTTCACCCAGCCGAAGCTCGAGAGACAGTCCCTCAAAGAGTTTTTTTTCGCCGAAAGCCATGCTCAAGCCATGGATTTTCAGCGCTTCCTCTCCGCTGCGCCGTCCGGCGTCCAGCCGGAAATGCAGCGTTGGGCCGGTCTGCGGACGCTCCATCCGCTCTATCCGGTCGAGCTTCTTTTCCCACGATTTGGCGGCACGGAAGCTCTTCTCCCGTCCCCAAGCTCTGTACCGCGCGATGATCGCCTCGTGGCGGGCTATCTCCTGCTGGTTTGCCTCGAAGGCGGCCATCTGCTGGCGGTATCGTTCCTCGCGCGCCGCCAGATAGTGCGTAAAATTACCTGGGCAAACCCATATGTGGCCGAAGGAAAGTTCGGCTATCGTATCGCACACGGCGTCCAGAAACCAGCGGTCGTGCGACACCACAAGCACAGCGCCCGGCCACGCCTTGAGCGTGTTCTCGAGCCACGCGGCCGCCGCCAGATCCAGGTGGTTGGTGGGCTCGTCCAGCAGCAGCACATCGGGCCTGCGCAGCAGCAGCCGCGCCAGCGCGAGCCGCGAGCGCTGGCCGCCCGACAGCGTGTCCACGGGCTGCTCGTCGCATTCCGGGGGAAGGCCCAGGCCCCGCAGCACGCCCGTAATGGCGCTGCGCCATCCGTAGCCCCCGGACTCCTCAAAGCGCCGCGTCAGCCGGTCGTACTCGTCGGCCAGACGCTCGTACGCCCTGGGGTCGCTGTCATGGACCACGCCCATCTTCGCCTCGATTTGCCGCATCCTGCGCTCCATCGCGAAGACCGGTTCGAAAACCGCCTTCATCGTTCCCCATACCGTTTCCGAGCCCTCCAGGCGATCATCCTGGGTCAGCATCTCCATCGACAGCGGACCCGGGCGGCTTACATGACCGCGGTCGGGCTCCAGCGTTCCCGTCAGTATGTTGAGGAGCGTGGTTTTCCCCGCTCCATTTGGGCCGACGAGTCCCAGGCGCTGCCGATCCGACAGCGTCAGCGACACTCCTTCCAGCACCGTCTCAGCGCCGAAGCTTCTGTATATGTCGTTGCAGGACAGCGCGATCATACAGCCTCTCCTCTTATATGCCAGTGCGAAGGCTAGTATATCGTATATGGGGAGGATTTTCAAATGGGGCGCGGTGGTTCGCTTTTTTGAAAATCATGTTTTTTAATCCCTCTAAATAATGTATACTAGAGAATATTGGCTCGCGTATTCGCGCTGGAGGATCACTTACGAATGAAGAAGTTGAACATTATCCCGCTGGGCGGCGCCGAGGAAATCGGCAAGAATATCATGGCCATAGAATACGGCGACGACATGATCGTAGTCGACTGCGGTATGGCTTTCCCCGAAGTCGAGATGCTGGGCATCGATCTGGTCATCCCGGACTTTTCATTTCTCATCGCCAATAAGGAGAAAATACGCGCCGTACTCATCACGCACGGACACGAGGACCATATCGGCGCGCTGCCGTATCTCTTAAGGCAGATCGACGTTCCGGTATACGGCACGGCCTTCACGCTGGCGCTTATCGAAACAAAGCTTATTGAGCACGGTATAGAGAACGCCAAGCTCAAAAAGATCAAACCACGGGACACGCGTAAGTTCGGGTGTTTCGAGGTAGAGTTCATACGCACCACCCACAGTACGCTCGATACGGTCGGCCTGGCGATCCGTACTCCAATCGGCATCATCGTTCATACCAGCGACTTTAAGGTCGACTATACGCCGGTGGGCGGAGAGCCTATCGATCTGAACCGTTTCGCGGCGCTGGGGGAGGAAGGGGTGCTGCTCATGATGGCCGACAGCACTAACGCCGAGCGGCCCGGATACACGATGTCAGAGCGTACGATCGGAGAGAGCCTGGACGCGCTTTTTCAGGAAACCAAGGGACGCATCATCATATCCACGTTCTCCTCGAACATACACAGGATCCAGCAGATATGCGACAGCGCCCGCGCATACAATCGCAAGGTCAGCTTCACAGGCCGCAGTATGCTGCGGATCGTGGGCGTGGCGCAGGAACTGGGTCTGCTCCGGATCAAGGAGGACATGCTGGTGGGCATTAACCGGCTCGACGGCGTGGCCGACCGGAAGCTCGTCATCATCACGACCGGCAGTCAGGGAGAGCCGATGTCGGGACTCGTCCGCATGGCATCCCGCGAGCATGCGCAGGTGCAGATCCGGGAGGGGGACACTGTCATCATTTCGGCGCTGCCCATACCGGGCAACGAAAAGTTCGTCTACCGGGTCATCAACCAGCTCTTCCGCTGCGGCGCGAACGTCATATATGGCGCGCTGGCCGATGTGCATGTGTCGGGGCACGCCTGCCAGGAGGAGCTCAAACTCATGCATTCGCTTGTCAAACCAAAGTATTTTGTACCGGTGCACGGCGAATACCGCCACCTGCTGCTGCACGCGAAGCTGGCCGAGAGTATGGGCATGTCTCCCAAGAACATACTGCTGCCGCAGAACGGGCGTATCATTCAGCTCACGAAGAACAGGATCAGCGAAGGAGGAGAGGTGCACTCGGGCGGCGTGATGGTCGACGGTCTGGGCATCGGCGATGTGGGCGACATCGTGCTGCGCGACCGCAAGCATCTCTCCGAAGACGGGCTCATGATCGTCATACTGACCATATCGAGGGACAGCGGGAAGCTGCTGGCCGAGCCTGACGTCATCAGCCGGGGCTTTGTATATGTGCGCGCCAGCGAGGAACTCATGGACGAGGCGCGCAAAGTGGTCAAGGATACGATTTCATCACTGGCAAGCCGCCCGACGCCCGACTGGACGACAGTCAAGTCCGACGTAAAGACCGCGCTAAATAAGTTCCTCTACGAAAGAACAAAGCGCCGTCCTATGATACTGCCGGTCGTTGTTGAAATCTGACAGGGAGCCAAATGTGCCGGGCGAGCATGAAGCTTACGTAAACTTCATCGATATTTGATTAAAGTGAAACAAAATGCGTGTATAATGGTTTTGATGGAGGGAGTGTAAGGATGAACCGGAGCCCTGACAGAAATGAGCGAATAGGCGATATGTCCCGCGCTTCGGACAGACAGCACCTCCGCCGTCTGCTGGAGGGAGGATGGTCTTTTGTTCGTCCCCTGTTGATCCTTACATCCAGCGTGCTTCTCATACTGTCGGGGTGCCTGTGGGCATGGGACTACGTCGACAGCAATTATTTAAAGCCCGTGGACGCGGACGACCATACGCCTGTCGTCGTGGACATTGAGTCTCGCTCTACCGTCAGCACCATCGCGCGGATACTCGAGGAAAACGGAATCATACGCAATAAAAGCGTATTCAAATACTATGTGGATCTCATGGGATACGGCAGCAAGCTCAAGGCCGGCACCTATATACTTAATCGCCAAATGTCGATTTACGAGATCATGGAGAAGCTCGCCAGAGGCGAGGGTAAAGCGAAGGTCATGAAGTTCCTTGTGATCGAGGGAATGACGATCGAGGCAATGGCAGAATCGCTTGTTCAGCAGAAGGCGATCGACAGCAAGGATGAATTCCTCAGCCTTTGCAGGGACGGGGATTCCTTCATGAAATATGCGGCGATATCGGATATTGACACCCCTGAGAACGAAAACCGCAAGTACCTGCTGGAAGGATATTTGTTTCCGGCCACCTATGAAATCTATGTCGATTCCTCAGAGGAAACCGTCATAGAGAAGATGCTAAATAAATTTACGCTCGTCATGAAACAGGAATATATCGAGCGGGCCGAGCAGCTAAATATGACTGTGGATCAGGTTATAACGCTCGCTTCGATGATCGAGAGGGAGGGGAAAACCTCCGATTTTGCCCGAATCTCCGCGGTGTTCCACAACAGGATGAACGATGAAATGCGCCTTGAGTCCGACGCGACTGTACAGTATGCTCTGGGTATACGCAAGCTCTACCTGACCGATGAGGAGATCAAGATTGATTCGCCCTATAATACATATAAAATAGACGGACTGCCCATCGGGCCAATATGCAGCCCCTCCCAGAAGGCAATCGAGGCGGCGCTCTATCCCGACGAGACAACGATGTCGGAAGGATACTATTATTTCGCGACCAAGGATCCCATGTCGGGCGAGCTTAACTTCAGCAAGACGCTTGAGGAGCATGAAGCCGCGGTCGAACAGTACAGGCCTCTTTGGAAAGCTTACGACGAAGGCCAGTATGATGAATTAAACCAGCAGCCTTAGTCCGTAATCCTATTTATAAATCATAAAGATATAATAGATATACGGCGCTGGGATTGCGGCGTTTTCTTGTGATCATGAGCATCCTTATCGAAAACAGACCGTTACAATTAAATAAAAATTGGCTATTGACATGCGATGATGGTTTTGTTATCATATGATTCGCCGCGCCAAACAGAGGCGGCAAAATGGCTCCTTGAAAACCACATAGCGAACATACGCCAAGAACAAGTAAAAGGTTCAAGAAGAGTTTCTGAAGGCGTGCTGGAAACCGGAAGGTAGAAAGCAAGCTAAAAAGGACAGACTTTTAATATGAGAGTTTGATCCTGGCTCAGGAC
>JAAYXU010000120.1 GCA_012515725.1 Clostridiales bacterium
CGTCGAAATGGGAGGCCGGAAGGTGCTCAAAGCGAGGCCCAAGATCTACATAGCGGATGCAGCGATAAGGAATGCCGTATTGATGGACGAATCGGTGATGACAGATCCCGATGAGATGGGAAAAATAGTCGAAACCGCCGTGTATAAACACGTGGCGGCGTTCTATTACCAGAAAGCTACCCGGGTTGGATTCTATAGAGGCGGAAAAAGAGATAAGGAAATTCATATCGTTGTAGATTATCCGAACATAAAGAATATTCTCATTGAAGTAAAATACCGCGAGAATGCGGCCGTCCGGGAAGAGGATGCTATCTGCAGACTGTGCGATGAATCCTCAGCGGCAATCATCGTGACAAAACGTGCGGATGATTATGGGCTTTATCATACAGCAGGCGGTAATACGATTTTGCGTATCCCGGCATTCGCGTTTCTGTATCTGTTAGGTCACGCGGAAAGGCATGGCTTTAAAGGGGCGCAGTAGCGCGGGCCGCCCGATGACCAGAACCGTGTCAATAATCCACGACATGGTATATAGCAAAATAGCAAAGGCCGGGCTTTGAGCCCGGCCTTCCTGTACTCTGCGCGGCGCTATGCCTGCTCAAACCGCTCGCGGTAAGCCCAAAGACCCAGCGCGGGATTGGATACGAAGAAAACCTCTTCCCCGCCAGGCAGCGTGTTGTACCCGTCGGTAAGCCGGTCGGGCGTATAGCGGGCCATCGCCTCGTTCCAGTCGATGAACGCGAACCGCGCCTCATTCTCGATCTCGGAGCGGGTGAGCCGGGGCGCGGCGTACCTGATCGTGAAGCGCCCGTCAGAGGAGCCGTGGATAAGATGAGCCGCCGCCGACAGATTGGTCTTGAGATCGTCGTTCTCCCGCGTGGCCCTGAGTATATTGTCACGGCCGGTATAGCCGTACTTGCGCAGCAGCGGGTCGATCGCCGGATCCTCGCCCAGCATACGGATGCCGGGCGCGAATATGACGAGATTGCCTCCGTCGGCGATCGCCATGCGCGTGCGGTATACGGCCTTGTTCCCGACCCATGTCGAGCGGTACTCCTCCTCGTCCAGCCAGCACACGATCGTGCGGGGCGGACTGTCAAGAAGCGTCAGATTCTCGGCCTGGCTTTTGCGGACCGCGGCCTCGAACACGTCGCGTTCCTGCCCCAGATAGAATCCGCACAGCGCGTTTCCGCCGCCGCGCCGCCCGATGACCGTCAGGCCGTACCAGAGCGGCATACCGCTTAGAAAATGGCGCTGCGCGTAGTCGAATACCTTGCGCACCGGCGAGTGATCCCGGCCCATCAGGCGCTCCATGCCGTAGACCGCGCCCAGGAAATGCGTGCGGTGTATCATTTCCGAGCCGCCGATACCCACGAATATGTTCTTGCTGTAGTTGGCGACGCCCACCACCTCGTGGGGAACCACCTGCCCCAGCGAAAGGATCAGATCGTAGCCGCCCTCAGCAAAGCGGCGGTTCACCTGCGCCTCGATGCTGTAGTCGATGAGGCCCTCTGATACCTCCTCTACGAACGAGCCCGGCACGGTGCCCAGCGTTACCACGTCGCGCCGCCAGTCGTGGTGGATGTAGCATTCGTCGGGTATCCCGTCTCCGAACATCGATACCCGCTCGTCGCGGCTCATCGGAAGATGACTACCCACCGCCGGCATGATGTCCACCCGGGCGGAGTCCTTAAGCCGCGCGTACAGGTGGGCGGTCAGCGGACCGGCCAGCGAATGCACCCGCGTTACGTCGGGGGGCAGAATGAGCACGCGGCGGGGATTCTTCTCGCCGATCAGACGGTCGAGCGCCGCCGTAGCCTCAGACAGGGTAAGCGCCTCGTCCGGGCCGGATTCGCTGAAAAACGCTTTCATTTGTTCCTCCAATGCAGACTGATCATATCGCGAATACCGAGAAGCCGCCGTCGATAGGAAGCACGGTGCCGGTGATAAACGACGCGGCCGGGGAAGCCAGGAACATTACCGCGCCCACAAGCTCCTCGGGCTTGCCATAGCGGCCCATCGGCGTCTGCGCGAGTATGTGCGCGCCCCGCGGCGTACTCTGCCCGGTCTCCTTGTCGATGAGCAGATAATAGTTCTGCTGGGTGAGCAGGAAGCCCGGCGCGATCGCGTTGACCCGGATATCGGGGCTGACGTTCTTCGCAAACCAGGTCGCGAGCCACTGAGTGAAGTTGGATACCGCGGCCTTTGCCGCGCCGTACCCGACCACCATCGTCAGCGGGCGTATGGCCGCCATCGACGATATGTTTATGATCGAGCCGCTCTTCTGCTGCGCCAGCGTCGCTCCGAATACCTGGCTTGGGAGCAGCGTTCCCATGAAATTGAGGTTGACGACGAACTGCATAGCCTCCTCGGGTATGTCGAGGAACGACATATCCTTGTTGGCGGTCGCCTTGGGATGGTTGCCGCCCGCGCCGTTTATAAGGCAGTCCACGCGTCCAAACTCGGCAAGCACCGCGTCCCGGGCCGCCGTGACGCTCTCCTTTTGAAGCACGTTGCACGCAAAGCCCGCGGCCACGCCGCCCGCGTCGCGTATCTCGGCGGCCAGCGCCGCGGCCCTGTCGCCCGCAAGGTCGAGCACCGCGACCTTCGCCCCGGCAAGGGCCAGCTCCCTCACCATCTCGCTGCACAGTATACCGGCGCCGCCGGTGATCGCGAACACCTTGTCCTTAACGTCAAAACTTGGTATCATGCTCGTTCTCCTTCCTCTTTAGCGCTTGACGCGCGCGTTGCCTTCCCATACGCTCCAGACCTGCTCCTCGTCGGCGGGCAGTGCGTAGTCTTCGAGCATCGTCACGGCCAGCGCGCCGGTCGACCAGCCAAAGTGCAGGCATTTCTCGGGCGACCATCCCCGCAGCAGGCCGTAGAGCAGTCCTCCCACGAATCCGTCGCCGCCGCCGATGCGGTCCAGCACCGGTATCGGGCGCGGCTCGGCCGTGTGCCACGCGCCGTCGGCCAGCAGTATCGCGCCCCAGCGGTGCTCGTTCACACTCACGACCTCGCGCAGCGTGGTCGCGAAAACCGACGCGCCCGGATACCGCCGCTGCACGGTGGCGATCATGGTCTTGAAGCTTTCAAGCTTGGCCGCGAGATCCTTTCCGCCCGCCTCGGGCCCCGAAAGGCCCAGGCAGAGCTGGAAGTCCTCTTCGTTGCCGATAAGCACATCGGCGGCCGCCGCGATCTCTGAGAACGCCGCCGAAAGCTCGGCCTCGCGACCCTTCCAGAACGATGCGCGGTAGTTCAGGTCGAACGAGATCCGCGTGCCGTATTCCTTGGCCGCGCGCACAAGCTCCAGACAGAACGCGCTCGTTTCAGGCGAAAGCGCGGCGATAAGTCCCGACACATGGAGCATTTGCGCGCCCTCGTCGCCGAATATGCGCTTGAGATCGAAATCCTTCACATTAAGCGTGAGCCCGACTTCGCCCGCGCGGTCGTTATGCACGCGAGGCCCGCGCATACCAAAGCCCATGTCGGCGATATTGAACTGGTGGCGGTAGCCCCAGGGGCCGCCCTGCGGCACCTCGGGCCCCTCGTAGTCGATATGGCGCGAGCCCAGGTCGTCCCGTATGAAGCGGGCGATGGGGCTGCCCGCGACAAATGCGGTCAGCACCTTGACGGGCAGTCCCAGCGCCGCCGAAACGGTCAGCACATTGGACTCCGCGCTGGTCGCCTGCATGAAGAAGCGCTTGCCCGCGTGAACGGGCCGGTGTTCCTCGGGGGTGATGCGTATGCCCATCGACGTGGGGGCGATGAGAGCGTATTTGGCTTTTTCGTTGAGCTTCATAGTATAATACCCTCCTATACCGTATAGGTCGAGGCGGCCGTGTCGCCGCCCTCTCCGGTCCAGTTGGTGTGGAAGAACTCGCCGCGCGGCCGGTCGACGCGCTCGTATGTGTGCGCGCCGAAGTAGTCGCGCTGCGCCTGCAGCAGATTGGCGGGCAGAAACTCCGACGTGTAGCCGTCGAAGTAGCTCAGCGCGCTTGTGAGCGCCGGAGCCGGCACGCCGTGTGTAAGAGCAGTGGCCGCGACCTCCCGCCACGCGGGAAGCGCGTCCTTAATGACCTGCATGAAGTACGGGTCCAGCAGCAGGTTCGTCAGGTTTGGATCGCGGTCGTACGCTTCCTTAATCTTGCCAAGGAACACGCTGCGGATGATGCAGCCGCCCCGCCACATGAGCGCGATGCCGCCGTAGTTGAGATTCCAGCCGTGGGTCTGGGCCGCGGCCCGCAGCAGCGTGTATCCCTGCGCGTAGGATATGATCTTCGCCGCGAACAGAGCCTGCCGGAGCGAATCGATGAACCTCGCGCGGTCGCCCGTAAAGGGCTTCGTCTCGCGGGCGAAAACCCTGGAGGCGCGTACCCGCTCCTCCTTCATCGCCGACAGACACCGCGAGAAGACCGCCTCTGTGATCATAGTGAGCGGCACGCCCTCGCTAAGCGCCTCGATGCCCGTCCACTTTCCGGTGCCCTTCTGTCCGGCCGTGTCCAGCACCTTGTCAACGATCGGTGCGCCGTCCTCGTCACGGTAGGCCAGTATGTCGCGCGTGATCTCAATAAGATAGCTGTCAAGCTCGGTTTCGTTCCAGGCCTTGAATACCTCGTGCATCTCGGGCGCGGTCATGCCCAGCAGATCGCGCATCAGATGGTAGCACTCGCATATGAGCTGCATGTCGCCATACTCGATGCCGTTATGCACCATCTTGACGAAATGCCCCGCTCCGTTTTCGCCGACCCAGTCGCAGCAGGGCGAGCCGTCCTCGACCTTGGCGCATATCGACTGAAAGATCGGCTTGACGTGCTCCCAGGCCGCGGGCGAGCCGCCCGGCATCATCGACGGGCCGCGCAGCGCGCCTTCCTCGCCGCCCGATACGCCGGTGCCGATATAAAGAAGGCCCCGCGCCTCGACCGCAGCGGCGCGCCGCATCGTATCGGGGAAATGGCTGTTTCCGCCGTCTATGATGATGTCGCCCGGCGTAAGCAGAGGTATGAGCGCCTCGATGAAATCGTCGACTGGCTTACCGGCCTTGACCATCAGCATGACCTTGCGCGGCCTTTCGAGGCTGTCCGCCAGCTCAGAGAGCGAATAGGTGCCGATGATGTTTTTTCCCTTCGCCCGCCCCTCTATAAAGTCCGTTACCTTGGAGGCGGTGCGGTTAAAGACCGCCACGGTGAACCCCTTCGACTCCATATTCATGACGAGGTTCTCACCCATCACCGCCAGTCCGACAAGTCCGATATCCGCTTTCTTCATATACACCTTTCCTTTCAGGTTCTTTTATTATGTTGCCCACGAAACGCTGATTTTGCCCGAAAATTCCCATTACAGCGTACCACAATATCTATTGCTATTTTTGCGGATTGGACTTAAAACATTGCGGAAATTGCTGATCTGTGCTATGATTTGTTCAGATATTGGCGATGAGGTGCGTTCCCCGTGACAGCTCCGCAATCCCAGAGGTTCAGCCAGCGTCAGACGATGCGCCGCAGCGACTTTGAGGCGTTCTTTTATTCCGACGACTATATCCGCGACGTCGCTATGCATCACCACGATTTTTTTGAGATTTATCTTTTTCTGTCGGGCCGGGTGCAGTATACGGTTGAGAGCAGGCATTATGAGCTGATGCCCGGCGATATACTGCTCATATCCCCGCAGGAGCTCCACCAGCCAGTTTTTAGCCGGGAGGAGCAGGCTCCTTATTCGCGCATCGTCGTATGGATCGACGCCGACTGGATCAGGCGCCTCGGCTCGCTCTACGCGTGCGATCCGTGCTGCTGCTTCGACGTCGCTGATCCCGCGCACACGAATCTCCTTCGTTTGAGCGGGGCCGAGCGCAAGCCGGTATTTGACCTGGCCCTGTCTATAATCGGCAGGGAGGAGACGTCCGACGCGTTCAGCGAGCTGCTGGCCGCGGTACAGCTTTTAGAGCTTCTTGTGCGCCTCAACCGGCTGCGGGCCCGGGAGCGCGCCCGCGGCGGGCAGGAACAGGCGCTGTCGGGCACGCTCGAAACGGTAGTCGGCTACATCAACGCAAACCTGACCGAGCGGCTCACGCTCGACCGGCTCGCCGAACACCACTACATATCCAAGTACCATCTGTCCCACCTCTTCCAGCGCGCGATGGGGACATCGGTATTCCGCTACATAACGCAAAAGCGGCTGATACTAGCCCGGCAGCTCCTGCTCACTGACATGCCGCTGCGCCAGATTTACACGCGCTGCGGCTTTGCGACCTATTCGAGCTTCTACCGCGCGTTTCGCGGCGTGTACGGCATATCGCCTCGGGATTACCGCCGGAGCGTGTCGGAGCCAAGACAGACGTGAGCGCGAGTATGTGCCGCCCCGAACGGGATAAAAGAGTACCGCTTACTCGACTGTTGCGCCGATTCCGATAACTTGAAAACATTTGAAATTTCTGAAGTATTGATTTAATATGAAACATACGGTGGTGATCGTATGGATTTGAAAAGACGGATGCATTGTATAAACCGTCTGCTGGCCGATGTGTATGGGGTTGATATTCGCATCAGCTCGCTTTTATCGGATTACCTGAATGCAGAGCAGCTTGAATACATTAAGACCCAAAAATTGTCCGACTTTTTAACATTCATGCTCTTTGGTATTTGTTGCCGGTTTGTCACCGCGGCAGATGGCATGAGACTCTACACAATCCTATCGGCCCGATATGGACTGGAAGATTCCAAAATACAAACGCTTGCGCAGATCGGCGACGCTGAGGATGTGTCACGTGAACGAATACGCCAGCTGGAAGGTAAAGCACTGCAGCGACTGAATCCAACCAAAAAATATGATCCGCTGAAACAGCTTGCCTGCCTAGCGGCGCGAGAAGTGCTGGGCATAGCAGAGCTTCCGGAACAACCAGGTAGTGAAGCGCCTCCCCGGCATGGCGCACCCTGGACACCGGAACAGGAGCGGCATCTTGTACAGCGATTTTCTCAAGGAACTGCGCAATCCGAGCTGGCACAGGAGATGGGCCGCAGTATCGGCGCTATTCGAGCCCGTCTATCTTTGCATGGGCTCATTGACGATGAAAAAGAAACAACAAATGAATGAGTGAGTGAATGAAGTATAGCCCGCACAGCCGATCATATAGACCGTTTGCTCAATAGAAAGGCGGGGGAGCATCGCTCCCCCGCCTGCATAGTCCCAATATACGCCCTACGGCAGCGCCGGGCACACGCACACCGCGCCCGGAATGGAAAGCGGCGGCGCGCAGGGCGTCAGGGCGGGCGCGCCCGGCTCCCACCGCAGCAGCGAAACCGTGCCGCCCTGATGGGCGACAAGCATCCGCCCGTCGGGAAGCAGCGTAAAGTCGCGCGGCAGGGCCCCGCCGGTCGCAAATACGCCCGCCGGGGACAGCAGCCCGTCCCCATCGGCGGCGAAAACCGCTATGCTGTCGTGGCCGCGGTTCGACGCGAACACATGGCCGCCGAATACGCGCACCGCCGCGCCGGTGTTGTCGCCGCGGAAGCCCTCGGGAAGGGTGGACAGCGTCTGTACGCATGTCATCGTGTCAGCTCCGGTACGCAGCACGCTGACCGCGTTTCCCAGCTCGTGAACGAGGTAGGCGGTTCCCGTATCTGCGTACGCGATATGCCGCGGGCCCAGACCGGGCCGACACGGCATCCGGCCTGATTCCGAAAGGAGTCCGGTCGCCGGGTCCTGCCTGTAGAGCACCACGGCGTCGAGGCCCAGATCCACGGCGGCAAGCGTCCGCGTTCCGGGTATGAAGGATACATGGTGGATATGCGGGCCGGTCTGGCGCCTGGGGTGAACGCTCGCCCCCTCGTGCGCTATAACCTGTATGCGCGGCCCGGGGGGATCGAGAGGAAAGACCGTCAGATGGCCGCTTGTATAGTTGGCCACATAGAGGAAGCGGCCGTCGGGACTCGGGCACAGGTGGCAGGGCCCCTCCCCGCCGGTATCAAAGCGATGGCGCAGAGCGAGCCCGTCGCCGCTGGTGTCGTATATGGCGCAGGATCCGCCACTGCCCCCCGCCTCGGCCGGGTCGCTGCTGACCGCGTAAAGACGCGTCCGGTCGGGCGACAGTATGAGATAGGTCGGATTGGGAAGCGGGGCCGTCTCCACGAGCCGCATCGCACCGTCCCCAAGCGTGCACACCGCGACGCCCGGGCCGCCCAGTCGGGTATAGGTTCCCACGTAGAAAATCATAAAGCTGCTCCTTTCGTCGCCCGGTCCGCCCGCCCGGCATCATTTATCCATGCTTGCTGCGGCTGGAGCGCAGCGTGCGATCCAGATGCTCCTTGACAGCGTCGTACTCGTTGCTCACGACCGCGGTATAGAGCATGTCCACGACATTGAGCTGGCCTATGCGCGAGCTCATCGCGCCGCTTCGTATGAAGCTCTCCTGGGAGGACGTGTAGAGGCTGATGTCGGCCTGTCGGCTCAGCCTGTTGGGGCCGTACCGCGTGATGCTCACGCTCGTAGCGCCCGACTCGCGCACGATCGCAAGCGTATCGAATATGTCCCGCGTTTCGCCCGAATAGGATATGAGCACCGCGACGTCGCCGGGTCGCAGGCTGGAGGCCGACAGTATCTGCAGATGCGGATCGGCCGACGCGAAGGATACCTTGTTGATGCGGAGGAATTTGTTCTGCGCGTCGATGGCGACGATTCCCGATGTGCCCAGCCCGTAGAAATCCACGCGGGGCGCGGCCGTGATTGCCTGCACCGCAGTGTCCAGCGCGGCCAGATCCATGACCGCCATGCTCTCCTGCAGCGTGCGTATGTTGTTCTGGCACACGTTCTCGACTATGGACCTGAGATCGTCGCCCGGATGGACGTCCTCATATGTGTACTTAATGTGGCTGCTCACCGCAAGATCGGAGGCGAGCTCTATGCAGAACTGCTTGTATCCGCGGTAACCGAGCGATTTACAGAGCCGCACCACAGAGGCCTTGCTGGTCGCGCACTTCGTTGCCAGCATATCTATCGGCATACCGATGACCGACTCCGGATCGCCCAGTATGTAGCTGGCGATGCGCCGCTCGGTAGGGGGCAGCGTGTCCAGCGTGTTTTTCATCTTTACATAGCATCCGTTTTGTTCCATTATTACTCCTCTTTCCCCAAAGACGGTAATCTCTATTATATAGAATACCCATACGTCTTTCAAGCCATATATCCCCATTGTCAGGGCGACAGCATTTACTTATCAGTATTCTCCTGTATTACACTATCAGAGCGATTCATAAACTTTAGTTCCAGACAGCTATGTGGAACGAAAGACTGTGTTTTGATTGCTGTGCCTGATAGTAGCGGGGTGACGCCCGAGTCGCCCGTAACCACCACTTATTCAGAACCCGAATAAGCAATGAATAAA
>JAAYXU010000121.1 GCA_012515725.1 Clostridiales bacterium
GCACCATCCTCGGGGAAAAGAGCGGCCGCCGGGCTGTAGTTCCACGTGAAACATATGGCGCGCCGCGCAGGTTCATAAGCTCCTCCAGCCGGAATCCTCCCTGCATCGCGCCCGCCTCATCGTAGCCGGTGACGACGATGTTGTCCCCGCAGTCGATCCGGTATCCGCGAGGCGCGTCGCCATCAAGGAGATCCGCGCCTGTATGAGCGCGTGTCGTGAGCAGCAGGTTTCCCGATGAGGATGAGAGTATTTCATCAGGGTCGTCGACGGCTGCGATGCGCACCGAAAGCCCCATCGACACAAACAGATAATCCTGCATATCCCGGGCGGCGCGCAGCAGCACGCGCCCGGCGTCGTCGGGTATGACGATCCGGCTCTCTCCGGTCAACGTGCACTCGCCCGGGCCGGGCGGCGCGGCTCCCTCCCGGCGGCGCGGCGTGTGGACGGCGAGCATCCGCCTGCGGAACTCATACTTTTTCTCCATTTCATTTCTCCAGCAGTATCGTCGCGTATCCGGTGATCTCGGGGAGGGTCACCCGCGTATAGCCTTCCTCGCGCGAAACCGCCACGGGCTCCTCGCCGGGCAGCGTACGCGCGGAGGCGTAATCGCCCCGGATCAGTACCTCCGCCCCGGCCCGCAGCGACGCGTGCTCCTCTATGATGTTCATGCGCCCCCGCACCTCGGGGTACGTAGCCTTCACATGCAGCAGCGTGTACCCGTCACGGCCGGTCGCGGTCACGCGCGCGGTCGAGGGGATGCCGCGGGTTTTGATGAGCGGATCGGGCAACAGCCTCAGGAGGCACTGCGCGACCAGCGCCTTGTGTGCGTAGGGCGCGTTCTCGTAGTACGAGCGGAATATGGAAAAGCTGATATGGCAGACGTTCCCGCGCGCGCTGACCGCGGCGGCGGCGTGTCCGGTCTCCCGCTCGGGCGGCGTGTAGAAGTATCCGTGGAAGCCGTCCCAGTGTCTGTCGAAGTATGACTTCACATACCGGGCCAGCACGTCGCTGCCCCGAATGAGCACGCCCGTATCGCTGTATGCGCCGTAGTTCATATCCGAAACCTTCGGGTCCGTATTGTCCGCGATATGGTAGTAGGAAGCGTTGCTGGGGTCGATCCCGTCGAACTTGAAATCCCAGTCGGGCAGCGCGAACCCATCCCCGTCTCCGGCAAGCCCCGCGACGCCGCTTGAGAGCACCCGTCCCCCGGCCTCTAGATACGCGGCCAGCTTTTCTTTTAGAAGCGGATTCATCTCGAGACGGTCGGGCAGCACCAGCACGCGGTACCGGCCAAAATCCATGGTTTCGTTGATGATGTCGTAGCTTTGCCGCAGCTCCCCGAACATGCGGGAGAGCCCCTTGTGGCTTTCAGTGAGCCCGGCGTGGCCCGACACTCCAAAATCGCGCCGCACATTGACGAGAACGCCGATGTCGGCGATAAACCTCGCGCCTTCGGTATACGGCTCCAGCGCGAGTATGCGCTCATTTAGCTCTCCTACGGTTTTATAGATATCGGGCTCGAGATTGAGCGCGGGGTGCATGTGGTCGCCGACCGAGACGCCCACACCGGCGCACAGCGCGTCGTAATAATCATGCTCCAGAGATTCCTTTGTCTTGAAGCCGCCAAAGTCGCCCCAGCTCGTCTGAAAGCGCCCGGTCATGTAGAGCACGGTCTTTTGCAGGTTGCGCGCGTAGGAGGCGTAGGGCCAGAAGTAGTCGTATCCCCATTTGCCCGGCAGGCACTCGACCTCGATATGGGTGTCCATGTCCTGTACCGCGGCGTAGTCCATACCGTTTAGGTAGAAATACTTCCCGGGCCCCGCGATCTTTTGCGATTCTCTGGAGAATTCGATCATCGAGCGGTGCTGGAACAGGAGATTGGCGGCCTCGTCATTCGGGTCTATCCCCTGCTCCCTCATGCGTATAAGGCAGTGGCGGCACCAGCAGGGCGCAAGCACCATGCAGTCGAGGAAATACCCGTCGGGATCGTATTCGCTGATCTCCCGGAGCATACCGAAATGGTAGGCCAGATAATCCGGGTTGTTGTAGCACAGCGTGCGGAAGAAGTTACCGGTGCGATCGCCCCGTATAACCCTGCCCTCCCGATCCAGCCGCAGCCAGTCGATATGGCGCGACGACTGCTCGTGGTCGAGTCCCACGTTGACATAGGCGCTCACACCGATATCGCGCCTGTGGCACTCGCGCAGGAGGTCGCCGAACATGTCACCCTTCATGCCGGGATACGGTATGCCTATCTTCGTCGGGTAGTAGGCAAAGCCGATGTTGCACCGCGCGAAGGCGTTGATATACTCGACATGGGCGTCGGACAGCGTCTGCGCGAAGAGGGCGGGATCCCACTCGCGGTTGAAGTCATGTATGCCGGGCATCGTGTGAAAATCGATGTGCACCGCTCTTCTCATGGGTCTCATGGGGCATCCTCCTTACCGAATCCGTTTGTCAAGGTCGTCAAGGGACACGCGTATCATTTCCCGTCCAAGCTCGGGCGACGAATCGGCCGCGCTTTGTATAAACCACTCGTCGCTGTCGGCTATCCTCTCCTTCTTCACCGCCTCTGGATCGATAGCGCTAA
>JAAYXU010000122.1 GCA_012515725.1 Clostridiales bacterium
CTGTGGAGGCGGGGATAATATTCCCGGCTGCCGCGCGCCCGTCGCGCCATGCTTTCTTGGAGGGACTGTCGACAGTCTTCTGTGTGCCGGTGGTCGAGTGAACGGTCGTCATCAGGCCTTCAACGATACCGAAGTTATCGTGGACGACCTTCGCAAGGGGAGCAAGGCAGTTAGTAGTGCAGCTTGCGTTGCTGACCACCGACATCTCCTTTTTATACTCCTTGTGATTGACGCCCATCACGAATATCGGGGTTTCCTTGTCCTTGGGAGGCGCCGAAATTACGACTTTCTTCGCGCCGGCTTCGAGGTGCGCCTTGGCCTTCTCGAAGTTTACGAAAACGCCGGTTGACTCGACGATATACTCCGCGCCGCACTCCTTCCAGGGAATTTCGGCAGGGTTCATAGATGTGTAGACCCGTGAAGTCTTGCCGTTGACGATAATAGCGTCGCTCTCCACCCTGATGTCTCCCGCGAAGCGGCCATGCACGGTGTCATAGCGCAGCATATACGCCATATAATCAGGATCCATAAAGGGATCGTTGATGCCCACGACCGTGACGGCGGGGTTTTCGAGCGCGGCCCGAAATACGAGGCGGCCGATTCGCCCAAAGCCATTGATTCCGATTTTAACAGCCATAAATGGTCTCCTCCCAATAGATAGTTTCCTTATCCAATATTCGCTATTATAACCCAATTCGCTGTGCATTACAATAACGAGCTTGATAAAAAATTCACATAGTTATGTTATGATAGTTTTGATATGCGTTTTTGAACAGACTGTCCCATCTTCACTTCATCCAGCGCGCGGTATCGTCGCAGGTCATGAGCAGCGCGTCCTCTCCGTTATCCTCATAGTAACGGACCATCACGTGGTTCACGGTAAAACCCATCGAGAGATAAAGGTTCTGCGCCGCCGCATTGCTGCGCCGCACCTCCAGCGACATCGACCGGATCTCGAGCTCATCGAAAGCCAGCGCCATGAGCGCCCTGAGTATCCGCCGAGCGAGCCCCCGCCTGCGCTCTGCGGGAGCGACTGCCAGATTTGTGAGATGGCAATGGCCGACCATCATCCAGATACCGCCGTATCCGATGACTTCGCGACCACGCGCCGCTATGAGGTATCGGGCGCATACGTTACTTTCAAGCTCCTCGCGGAAAAACTGTGCAGGCCACGGCGTTGAAAAGCACTGCCGCTCGATCGCCGCCATCGGGCGGGCGTCCGATATGCGCATCGGGCGAATGATGATATCAGCCATTACCACGCTTCCCGCCTGACCGCTCCCAGACCGGAACCGCCATTGTACCGCGCAGGTATCGGGGCGCCAATGTTCGGGGGTCATCCATCTCTCCGGCGGCGATCATCGCTGCGCCCAGCAGTCCGGCCACCGCTGCCCGCTGCATCCGCAATGTCGGGGGCGCGATATGAGCCTGGCCTCCCAGCGCAGCCGTGAGCGTCGATCCGTAAGGCTCGACGCCGTCCCCGGCAAAGAGCGTCGGCTGATCGAAGCGCGAAAGCTCGGCGATCAGAGCCTTTAGTCCGATAGCCCGGTCGGGCGTCAGGCGCTCAAGATTCTGGCCGCCCGCAAATGTCGCTGTGTAGACCTGATCGCGCCGCGCGTCCATAACCGGTACGATGAGTCCGTCGAATATGCCGCAGCCCGCGGCCAGCACATTAAGCGTACTCACAGCGGCCACCGGAATGTGCAGCGCCCGCGCCATACCCTTGACGGTCGCGACGCCTATGCGCAGTCCCGTGAAGGAACCTGGGCCGCAGGTCACAGCCAACGCCTCCAGATCCATAGGCCGCCACGCCGCCAGGTTCATCGCTGACTCGATGAGCGGCATCAGATTCCGGGAATGGGTCATCCCGCTGCGGAGGTTTCCCTCGAATACGATTCGGTCGCCATCCAGCAGCGCCGTGGACGCAACCGCGGACGATGTATCGATCGCGAGCAGTTTCATTCGGTCAGTCCTTCCAGACGGCGTTGCCAATCGCTGTCCCCCGTAAGCGCGAAGACCCGCTGTTCCCCATGCGCTCCGGGTGCTATAGTAATACCCAGCCGATCCGCCGGAAGCAGCTCAGCGACGGGGCCGGGCCATTCGATGAGCACGATGTTATGGCCGTCCATCTGCTCCTCCACTTCCATCGCCACCCATTCGTCTGCCCGCGCCACACGGTAGAGATCGAAGTGGCACACGGGAACGGGCCCCTCGTAGAGGTGCATGAGCGCGTAAGTCGGACTGGAGGCTCGGACGCGGCATCCTGCGCCCCGGCAGACGCCTCGTATGAGAGCGGTCTTACCGGCTCCCAGATCTCCCTCCAGCGTCACTACCGAGCCGGGAAAAAGCCGGGCTCCAAGCCTTTCTCCAAGCGTCTCTGTTTCCTCAACGGAGTTGGTCGTAATCATACTGCGCATCGATGTGTGTCCCGTCGTCATGCTCAACCAGCGCATCCATGTGAACCGTGGAGCACCGGTGAGAGCGGCTTGTATATAAGCAGTGTCACCAGGCTGATGAGCGCGCCTTTGAAAAGGTTGAAGGGCACGACGACCCACAGCATATATGTTCCCAGCGTCAGCGATTCGGCGATAGGTACGGCCGCCGCCGCCGCCACCAGTATCTCATCAACCGAAACGCCCATCAGCGCGGCAAATGCCGGGATCAGTACGTAATAATTGGTCAGGCTGCCCGCGGCGATCATCACGGCCGTACCCGCCGCCATGCCCATGAGAGCGCCTCGACGGTTCTTGCCGTGCCAGTAAAGCAAGCCTGCCGGGATCACAAAGGCGGCGCTCATCACGAAATCGGCCAGCTCCCCGATCCCGCCGCTCGTGGAGTGGGTCAGCCCCACCAGATCCTTGACGGTCACGATTATGAGTCCGGCCCAGGGCCCCAGCGCGAAGGTTCCGATCATCGCCGGTAGATTGGAAAGATCCAACTTCATCCAGCCTGGCATGAATGGAACCGGAAACTCCGGGAAATAGAACAGCACCGACGAAAGCGCCGCCAGTATAGCGATGACCGTCATGGCGCGGGTCGTAAACCAGCCTCTTTCCTTACCTTTCTCTGACCGGTTCATGTTTTCCTTTTCACTCATTACCCTATTCTCCCTCTTACCGCATTCTCGAGGTTATTCATGAAGAAAAACCCCGGATAAGCTCCGGGGCAGCATAGGCAAAAAACCTGCATGTCTTTTCCCATCCAGACTCTTACTGTCGGCATCGGAATTGCACCGATTCAACCCTTACGGGCTCGCGGGCTTTAACCGCCGGTAGGGATTTACACCCTGCCC
>JAAYXU010000123.1 GCA_012515725.1 Clostridiales bacterium
TCGGGCGTCACCACCAGCGGCGCGCCATGAACCAGGTGGTCGTAGACCGTGTCGTACAGCCGCCTCGTACCGTAGCTGAAAACCCGCGCGTCGGGGCTCTGCCAGCTCTCCTCGATCCACACGAGCTTCTCGCCGCAGTAGGCGGGCAGGCCCTCGGGCGTGGACAGCGGATGGCGGGTGAGACTCTGCGCGGGCGCTTCCACCTCACTGTACCAGCGCCAGTCTATGCGCGTCATCGTTCCCTTGAGACCGCCGCGGGTTGCCTGTATCCTGTAGGTGCAGTCCGGATACGCGTCGCACGAGGATATTTCCAGGTCGATGAGGGGCCGGTCGGGCGCGGTCAGTATGAGCTTGACATAGTCCTCCGCGTCGCCGAACGTATTGGCCCGATCCATACGGCAGACGACCTGCGGCACACCTGGGTAGTCGAGGAGCCGCAGCGCCTGGTCGAGCGGATGCGGCCCGGTGTTGAAAAGGCTTCCGCCGTTCATATCCTGGCAGCACTGCCAGTCCCACCGGCGCGCGAAGCCGTTAAACGCGATGCTAATCTGCACCGGCCGTCCCAGCACGCCCGAGCGCAATATCTGCTGTACCTTTTCGAAGTACGGCGCGAACCGCGACTGCTGGAAAATCGCAAGCATACGCCCGCTGCCGCGCGCTGCTTCGATCATATCGTCGAGCTCCTCGGGAGAGCCTGCCGCTGGCTTTTCAACGAGCACATTGAATCCGTGGCGCAGAAGATCCGTCGTGATGCGCCCGTGCTGATGGCTGAAGCTTGCGTTGATCACGAGGTCGATGTCCCGCCGCGACAGGAGTTGTTCGTACCCGGCGTACGCTTCGCATCCGTACTCGCGGGCGGCCCGCTCCCGCCGCTCGGCCAGCTCGTCCGCGACCGCCACGATCGTAAACCGCGCGGTATCGGTCAGAAGATGCTTTCCGTGGATGTCGCGGCCGCTTCGTCCCTGCCCGATTATGGCGACGCGCAGTGTTTTTTCCATATCAATCTTCCTTTCGACGGTAATTCTGTAGCAGATATGAGTGTCGTTTCAAGGCTTTCGGACAGGCTCTCCGCTGAGCTGACGGACGCTGTCTCTGATACGTACACGCAGGTCCGGTCGGACAAAGTAGGGCGTATTCATGGAGTAAACGTTTACTGCCATATGATAGCAAATGCGGTTGGGCGTGTCAATAGGATGTGTTAATACACGGTATCGAGGAATTTCATATTGTATGCGTTGTGGTAATTGCGGGAGCAGACCCCCGTATTACGGTGCGCCCATCTGCCGGGGTTATTGTCGATTCCAAATGCTGACATGCGGATCGCGGGAGCGCGGTATTGCCATCACCAAAAGGGCTATTGTATAATGGTGAATGTCGATTATTGAAGCTCGGGGCGGGTCAGGAAAGAGGATTTCATGAATCATGTGACAATTAAGCGGGAGATCCGTCCGGAAATCATACTTTTTTTTATACTTATCGCGGCGGTGGCGCTGGGCAACGGGCTGAGCGACTCTATCTTTTCTAATTATTTTAAGGAAGTGTACGGCATCACGGCGCTGCAGCGCGGATTCATCGAGTTGCCGCGCGAACTTCCGGGGCTTGTGTGCGCGCTCGTATTCGGACTGCTGGGGTTTCTCGGGGATCTGCGCATGGCGTTCATCGCGCAGGCCTTGTCGCTCGCGGGGCTAACGGCGCTGGGCCTCTTTACACCGGCGTTCGGGCTCATGCTCGTTTTCCTGTTTGTGAACTCGATGGGAATGCATCTTTTCATGCCGCTTCAGGACGCTATAGGCATGTCCATGGCCGAGAAAATGAATGTCGGCCGCCGGTTGGGGCAGTTCTTCAGCGTACGCTCGGCGTTCGGATTCCTGGCAGCTCTCCTCGTGTTCTTCGGATTCAGGACGGGCTTTTTTACGTTCGATACGCAGGTAAGGTGGGTTTTTCTGGTCGGATCGGCCGCCTTCGCGATCGCCTTGGCCGCGACGGTCCTGATGATTCGCCGGGTCCGGCCTACCCGCACGGCGGCGCGTCGGCTCAAGCTCGTTTTCCGCAAGGAGTACCGCTATTTTTATCTGCTGACCATACTTCACGGCGTTCAGAAACAGATCGCCTATGTGTACGGCGTCTGGGTCGTCGTCGATATACTGCTCAGGAAAGCCGACACGCTGGCGCTCTTATTTATCGTGGTCAGTTTCCTGTCGATATTCTTTCTCCCGGTGCTTGGGAAATGGATGGATCGCTATGGCGTCCGGCGCATGATGTTCATGGAAGCGCTGGCCTTTATCGGCGTGTATATCGTATACGGCGCGGCGGTCTGGGCGATCACGTCGGGAAAGATACCGGCCGCGGGATGGGGCGCGTGGATCGTGTATTTCCTTTTCATACTGGATCGACTGTCGATGCAGATGGGCATGGTTAAGTCCGTATATCTGCGCTCGATCGCCTTTAATGAGGAGGAGATCACCTCGACGCTGTCCATGGGCGTCAGTCTCGATCACGCGGTATCGATTCTGGCCGCTCTGGCGGGTGGATTCGTATGGGCCAAGTTCGGGAGCCACTACGTCTTTTTTATGGCGGCGGCCTTTTCACTGGGGAACCTGTACGCGGCGTTCCGCGCACGGCCCGGCTGCGACGAGCCTGCGCGGCGGCAGAGCGCTCCGGCCTGCGGGAGGTGACGCGCGTGGTCAGGGAGCGTGGGAGAGGAAAATACAGCGGGGATTACGAGCGCGATTCATCGGGCGAATACCGCTATAAGGGCGAGCGCTACCGCAGTAAGGCTTCGCCCGGGCTCAGGGCTCTGTGCGCGATGGAGGCCGCCGCGCTCGCCGCAGCGTTCGTGCTCGCGGGTCTTATGGACAACGCCGCAAGCAGGATCGTCTACATCGCCCTTCCCTATGCCGCCTCGGCGCTTCCTATCGCGTTCATCGCCGCAGACGTGTTCAAGATACTGCTCCATAGGTCCGACCTGACGCGCAGACAGTACGACGGCTCCGTCGGTCAGCTGGGGAAAGCAGCTCCGGCCGCGCTCCTCATGTCGGTGATCGCGGCGGCGGGGGACACGGTGTTCCTGCTGACCCGCCTCCCTTCGCGGGGGCGGACGGAGGAGTTCCTTTTTCTGGCGCTGTGCGCGGTGATGGCGGCACTGAGCGGTCATCTCACAGCCCTGCAGCGTCGGATTAGAGACGCTTACAAAAGGGTCCCGCCGGAGCTGTAACTGGTACATTCTGGCACGCGGGCGCGACCCCGCCCGGGACAAGCCCGCTTCCTGCGCGGATACGCGGATTAGCCCATTGAAATTATTTCTTATTACATATTTCTTATGCGATATATATTTCAATGGATTTGTTGACAAAACACTGGATTTATGCAAAAATAAGCGATGTATACATTACATGTGTCTATAGTTCCAAGCTGTCACAGCGGCAGGGCCGCAAAACCTTATAGGTAAGGAGTTGGAGGAAAATGAAACACAAGAA
>JAAYXU010000124.1 GCA_012515725.1 Clostridiales bacterium
CGAAAAAGCAGGGTTTTACCGAGATTGAGTTTATATTGCTTCGCAAGGTAATGGAGCAGTTCATAGTCTCATTTCGCAACGCGTGGATTCATTACATTGAGCTCACGCCCAGCCTGTCGCGCATCGAGACCAACGGACAGCGCGTGCAGATCACAAGCCCCGGGGAGATCGTATTCATCGTCACATTCCGTATCGGCATCGGACAGGAGGAGGGCATACTCAACTGCTGCATCCCCGCGGTGCTTCTGGATCCCATCAGCGGCAAGCTCGACCGCAGGAACCGCTTCAGCATTGTCAAGACGCAGCGAGAGAACAACGAGGAAGTTCTCCGGGAGAATATAAAGGACACAAGCGTAGAGCTGCGCTGCGAGCTGGGCAAGTCATTCCTGACGATAGACGAAATCAACCTTCTTCAGCCCGGCGACGTAATAAAAACCACCCGCCAGGTAGGAGAGCCCGTCGACATCGCCTGCAACTCGCTTATTAAGTTCAAGGGCGAGGTCGGGACGCAGAGCGGCAAGTACGCGGTAAGGATTCTCCGCGACGTGCAAAAGGGAATATCGGCGCGGGCCTGATACGCATGACGCGCAGGAGCCGCAGATAAGCAAGAGGAGGCCAGGCCATTGGATAGTCCAGCCGGAGCGCTGATCGTGAGCGTCGTAGTGATGCTGGGGCTCCTAGGAGCCGCCTACTATCTGTCGCGGAGGATGGGAAATCCGCTCTCGGGGGGCCGCGCGAGCCGCTATATGAAGTCGATAGACCGGCTGCCGGTCGCAAAGGACCGCTTCATCGAAATGGTGCGCGTGGGCGACGAGATAATGGTGCTGGGCGTAACCGGCCATAGTTTCGAGGTACTAAGGACAATATCGGCGGACGAGCTTGCGCCTTTAAGGACGGGCAGGCAGGACGACCTGTTCAAAAACATGCTGGGAAAGCTCATGAAACCAAAGGCATAAAACGCCTGGTCTGCATGGATGGGGGGCCGCGAGGGGGAGGAACCCGGCAGGACGGGTTCCTTGCTTTATGTACCGGACCCAAATACGCAAAGGAAACATCGAATGGAAGAATTGTTGTCGGGATTGCCGCAGGACTCGGGCGTCCTCAATATCATCGTCGTACTGCTGCTGCTCACGCTGATTCCAACGCTGCTCATGGTTATGACCAGCTTTACGCGGGTGCTTATCATACTTTCCTTCACGCGCAGCGCGCTTGGGACACAGCAAACGCCGCCAAACCAGGTGCTCATCGGCATCGCGCTGGCCCTTACGTTCTTCATTATGGCGCCGGTTATGTCCCAGATAAAGACCGAAGCCTACGACCCCTATATGAAGGAGGAGCTCAGCGTGCTGGAGGCTATGGAGCGCGCCGAGGGACCGCTGCGGGAGTTCATGTTCTCTCAGGCGCAGACCGAGCCCAAGAGCCTGAACCTGTTCCTTGGCATGGCGGGCTTTACGAAGACCCCGTCCTCTCTTGAGGACATACCGCTGACGGTACTCATACCGTCCTTTGTGACCGGGGAGCTTACCAAAGCCTTCAAAATCGGGTTCATGCTCTTTTTGCCGTTCATAATGATCGATATGATCGTATCGAGCATACTCATGTCGATGGGCATGATGATGCTGCCCCCGGCGATGGTCTCGCTTCCCTTCAAAATACTGCTCTTCGTGATGGTGGACGGCTGGGAGCTCGTGATGAAGACGATCATCATGAGCTTTGGCTGAGGGAGGACGCCGATGGATCAGAGCGTGATACTGGGCATCCTTTCTGAGGCGATCCGCGTAATGCTTATGGTGGCCGCGCCTATACTTGGCATCGCTATGGCGGTGGGCGCCGTGATCGCGCTCGTGCAGGCCACCACCCAGATTAACGAGCAGACGATGGTCTTCGCGCCCAAGGTTCTGGCGGTGTTCACGGGCCTTCTCATACTGGGCGCGTGGATGCTGACGCAGCTTGGCGAATACGTCCGGCGGCTCTTCGACAACATGCTCGAGCTACTGTGAGGCGCCCATGACGAATGCCGCGCTGCTTTTTTACCGTATAGAGTGGTTCACTCTCATCCTTCTGCGCGTATCGGGATTCGTGTTCGCCTCGCCGGTATTCGGCCGCAGGGGCGTGCCCGCGCCGGTCAAGATCGCGCTGAGCGTGCTGCTCGCGTATTTCGTATACGCCGCCCGCGGCGAGGCCGGAGGGCTTCCGTCCGACCCGTGGATGTTCGCGGCGCTGTGCGTCCGCGAGACGGTCATGGGCATCGCGCTGGGCTTTGTGACGACGATTTTCATGTCTGCATTTACTACCGCCGGGCAGATCATCGATACCGGAATGGGCCTGGGCATGGGCGGTATGTACGATCCCCAGATGGAGGCCAGCACGCCGCTGACCGGAAATCTAATAACGGCCGCGGCGTTTCTGTCGTTCCTGTGCGCCAACGGGCACTTAACGCTCATACGCATACTCTACGAGCACTTCGGCGCGGCGCCGGTGCTGGGCGGCACGATCGGACAGGCCGCGTGCAGCGTGCTCATGGGCGGGTTTGCCTGCGCGTTTCTCTTCGCGGTCAAGCTCGCGCTGCCCATGATGGCGATGATGATATTCTGCGAGTTCATCATGGGCGTCATGGTCAAGTTCGTGCCGCAGCTTAACGTCTTTGTCATAGGCATGCCCCTTAAGATACTGGTGGGCATGGGTGTGATGCTGCTCATGGCCGCGCCGCTTGGACGTCTGTTCGACGGCCTGTTTGAGGAGCTTTTCTCCTACAGCCGCAGCATCGTGCAGTCGATGGCCTGAAGGGAGGGATCGCCGAATGTCCGAGAAAACCGAAAGGGCGACTCCCAAGAAACGGCGGGACGCGCGCAGGGAAGGCGAAGTCTTCAAAAGCGTGGAGCTTGTCAATACGCTGTCGCTTGCCGCGGTTCTGCTGGCGCTGCGCTCGCTCACGGGCCCAGCCGGCCGTACGCTCATTAACTACATGAAGACGTCGCTTATCGTCGTGAACTCCGACGCGCTGCCCTCGGCGACGACCTTTTTTAAGGTGTTTATCGAGGCGGCGCTTCCGTTTGCCGGGGTCGCGCTGCTCGCCGGAATAGCCGGCAACGTCGCGCAGACCGGGCTGCTTTTTGTGGGCAAGACAGCCGCGCCGAAATTCTCGCGCATAAATCCGATCGAGGGCTTCAAGCGGATATTCTCGCGCAAGACTATTTTCGCGGGCGTCAAGTCCACGATCAAGCTGGCGGTTATCGCCTGGATCGGTTACTCGCTTTACAGCTCGGCCTGCTCAGAGTCGGTTCGTTTCATGCTCA
>JAAYXU010000125.1 GCA_012515725.1 Clostridiales bacterium
CATCAATACGCTCGTGGAGCAGCTTTTCAGCGGCGAAGAGGTGGATTTCGACCGGCTCAAGGAGCTAATAGGACATAAACCAATCGAGGTACTGGCAGGCGCGGCGCTGGGAATACTGGTCGCGCTTGTCTACCATTTTATCCGCTGATCGGTTGGCGTAGATATATTGGCCGGATTATGGAATTCAATGTGGAAAACCTGCTTACAATGGCTGTCGTTGAATCATTAAGTGTATATTTATGTTAAGAAGTAATGAATTATCCAATCTAAGCAGTTGAAAATTTACGTATACCATGCTATAATCAATTCGGTGGTGCAGTATCCTAGTCAGCTGTACCGGTTCTGAAGGCGGGGCTAAAAATCCGCCAAAGGGCAGATCGATGAAGCTTCTTGTGTTGGCTACCGACGCCCAGTCGGGGGCTGATGCTGGGAGTCAAGGAAGAAGGGCGATCCGCAATGGCATGCGGGCGTTGACCCAGCTTCCGAGGAGACCTGAACAGGTGGAGGGCTTGTCCCTTTACTTGTCAGGGTGAAACCTGTATCGCGGTGATGCAAGCTGTGTACAGTGTAGCCTGCCTTGAGTGGAATGGGTGGATTGAAGGAATACGGTTTTCGGACACGGGGCCCATGGCCGCAAACCGATAGCCTCATGAAACCCATGCTGCAAAAGAGGCTATGAACCGGCAACGCTGCCGAGGAAAGCTCCTAGGCTGTTGTAAAAGCATATTGGGGATTACAGTGTGGTCTAAGTGGTAATCCAGTTTCAGCGCTGGCGACACGCTGACGGCAGATTTAAAGGGAAACCGCTCCAACGGTGACGGGGAGTATCTTTCGGGGAAATCCTGCTGGACCTAAGCCGCAAGGTTTACTCAATATGCTGCCACCATTTTTATTTTGGAGTGTTTTCGTTGACAAGACAACCTGCACAGGAGCGAACGGCTAAGAAGAACGGTAGCGCCTGGATAGTCAGGGTCGTACTCATCACATTTCTTCTGGCCCTCGGCATGAGCGCCGTAGCCGAATATATCGAAGAGGCGGTGCCCGTTTGGGCGGCCGTTTTTGTATTGCTTTTTTTTATCGGAATGGGTATCCTTTTTGATATCGTAGGCATCGCGATCGCGTCCGCAGAGGAAAAACCGTTCGTAGCCATGTCGGCCAAGAAAGTGCGCGGCGCTTCCCTGAGCCTCCTGCTTCTCAAGCGTGCCGACCAAATGTCTAATTTTTGCAACGACGTGGTGGGCGACGTATGCGGCATCGTGAGCGGAGCGATGGGCGCGTACATCGCGCTGTGGCTGTCCCGCATGTCCGGTAAGGACTCGGCGCTGCTGAGCGCGATACTGGTAAGCAGCGTCATCGCGTCGCTTACTGTGGGCGGAAAAGCGCTGGGTAAGAAGGTCGCGCTGGCCCGCAGGCGGGAAATCGTGCACGCCGCGGGGCGGGTGCTGAGCCTTTTCATGAAAAGAGACCAGCCATGACCGAATGTGGATCGCTGCTTGGCAAAATACAATCTCCTGACGATCTGAAAAAACTCAGCCCGAAAGAGCTGCGGGAGTTGGCCGGAGAAACGCGGCAGTTTCTCATAGATACTGTGTCCCGGACCGGAGGCCATCTTGCCTCGAACCTGGGCGTCGTGGAACTCACGCTGGCGCTTCACTACAGCTTCGACACGCCCCGGGACAGGTTGATATGGGATGTGGGACACCAGTGCTACGTACATAAGATCATCACTGGGCGGCGGGATGAAATGGACACGCTGCGCCGGTACGGCGGACTGAGCGGCTTTCCCAAGCGGCGGGAGAGCGAGTACGATGCGTTTGATACGGGCCACAGCAGCACCGCGATTTCGGCGGCGCTGGGCATGGCGCGCGCCCGTGATCTGCGGGGAGAGCGGCACGCGGTCGTAGCGGTGGTGGGAGACGGCGCGATGACGGGCGGCATGGCGTGGGAGGCGCTAAACGACGCGGGGCACAAGCAGGATCGCATAATCATCGTGCTCAATGACAACGAGATGTCCATTACCCGCAATGTGGGGGCGCTTTCCTCGTATCTGGCACGGCTGCGCGGTAATCTTGGATATATACGATTCAAAAAAGTCGCCGCGTGGCTACTGGACCATATACCGTTTGTGGGCGTGCGTCTGTTCCGGTGGGCTGAGCGCATCAAAAATAGTCTCAAGTACCTGCTTGTTCCGGGTATGTATTTCGAGGAGATGGGCTTTACCTACTACGGCCCCATTAATGGACACGATCTGGGGCAGTTGGTGCCCTTGTTTCAGCGGGTACGCCACAGCGGCAGGCCTGTGCTCATCCATGTGGTGACCCAGAAGGGAAGGGGATACGCGCCCGCTCAGGCCGATCCCGAGCGGTATCATTCGACGGGGGAGTTCGCAAGGAAACCCACGGATCAGCCGGTATCCGGCGGTGAGAGCGATTCCTGCGACATGCGTGTGGGCGAGCTGCTGACCAAACTGGGACGGCGCGACGACCGGATATGCGTCATAACCGCCGCGATGGCACAGGGCTGCGGGCTGAGACCATTTATCAGCGCCTTCCCCGGCCGCAGCTTCGACGTGGGGATCGCCGAACAGCACGCAGCCACGCTGGCCGCAGGTATGGCGGCGGAAGGGTTCAGGCCGGTGTTCGCGGTTTACTCGTCGTTCCTGCAGCGCGCATACGACCAGGTGCTGGACGATATATGCCTGCAGAGCCTTCCGGTTCTGCTGCTCATTTCCCACTCGGGATTGGTCGGGGCTGATGGGGAGACCCATCATGGCATATTTGACCACGCTTATCTGCGTCACATGCCGGGTATGCGGCTTGTAGCGCCCTCGTCGATGGAGAGGCTCCTGGCCGTTATCGAGGCGGCGCTTAAGGCCGACGGCCCGACGGCCATATGTTATCCCCGGCGCGCGCTTCCCGAATCGCTGGGCGAAGCGCCGCGCGACGTTTTTGAATGGAGCGCGATACGCACGCGGCCCGGAGCGCGGGCGGCGCTGCTCGCGGTGGGGAGCATGGCGCCCAGCGCGCTGGAAGCGGCGCGGATTTTGCACGAGGTCGGATTCCCTGTGGACGTAGTAGACGCTGCGGCCATCAAGCCGCTGGACACGGATATGCTTAACCGGCTTCTTGCGGAGAAGGAATATCTCTTCACGCTGGAGGACGGCATACTGCAGGGAGGTTTTGGCGGCGCGGTGCTCGAGTACGCAGGAGTGCACGGCGGCGGGGCCCGGATCGTTCCGCTGGGCTACGACGACCGGTTTGTGGGGCATGGCACGCAGGAGCAGCTCCGCGAGGAATGCGGCCTGTCCCCGGCCGGTATCGCGGAGCGGATTCTACGTGCAGTAGGAGGGCGGAGCGGACGATGAAGACCCGGGCTGATGTGCGCCTCGTCCGGGACGGACTGGCTTCCAGCCGGGAAAAGGCCCGCCGGATGATACTGGAGGGCAGGGTTACCGCCGATTCGCGTCCTGTAACACGGCCCTCCGAGGCGCTCTCCGGGGACGCCCGCGTCGCTGTTGCGGCCGATGCGGGCGAGCCGGTGGGGCGGGGCGCGCTCAAGCTCAGGCATGCGCTTAATGTTTTCGGATTTCCGGTAGAGGGCCTTGTTTTCATCGATGTGGGGGCGTCCACCGGCGGATTCACACAGTGCCTTCTCGAGCGCGGCGCACAGCTCGTATACGCCGTCGACGTGGGGCGCGGGCAACTCAGCGAGCGGCTGCGCACCGATTCGCGTGTGCGGGTCATGGAGCAAACCAACGCCCGTTTCCTTCGCCCCGGGCAGTTTGACCGCCGCCCCGACGCGGCGGTCATGGACGTGTCATTCATATCTATACTTAAAATCACGCCGGCGCTTACCGATATCGTGCCGATAGGGGGATTCGTAATAGCGCTCGTCAAGCCGCAGTTTGAGGCCGGTCCGAAAGCGGGCAGGCGCGGCGTAATACGGGATCCCGCCACGCATCGAGCGGTGCTTGGCGATGTTCTGGATGGCATGGCCGCGCTGGGATTCGAGCCGGAAGCGCTCACACCGTCTCCCGTGCGGGGCCGCGCTGGCAATCTCGAGTTCCTGCTCATGGCCCGCAGGGCAGAAGCTGTAACCCGGACGGATTGGAGCCAGCGGATCGCCGCCGTTGTAGCCGAAGCGCATCAACTTCCAAAATAACACTTGTTCAATGCATATTTTTCCATTATAATAGAACGCATCATGGCGGAACCGGAGCGCAAACATTGAAAGATATCGGATTATGGATTAATACGGATAAACCCCGGGCTGTGGAGGTCGCCGTGGAGATCGGCCGCAGAGTGGCCGCGGCGGGAGGCAGCGTTTGCCGCATCAGCCCGGCTCATTCGCTGCCGGGGCTTTCGTGTATCCCGGTCGTGCCGGAGGACAGGCTCACGTCGCCCTGCGGTCTGGCCATCGTGCTGGGTGGGGACGGTACGCTGCTATCAGCGGCCCGGGAGCTAGCGCCGCTGAAAATTCCCGTGATGGGCGTCAATCTTGGCAGGCGGGGATTCCTTTCATCCGCCGAGGCAGATGATCTGGACGCGCTGATGGCCGCAGTGCTGGGCGACTCCTATACGCTGGATGAGCGTATGATGCTGGAAGCGCGCCTGGAGGACGGAAGCAGCCAGATCGCGCTCAACGATCTGGGGATATTCAACAGCAGCCGAGCCCGTATGATACGGGTAGTGGTCCGGGTGTGCGGCGAGATACTCGATGAATATTACGCAGACGGCGTATTGGTATCAAGTCCCACCGGATCGACGGCGTATTCGCTGTCGGCCGGAGGCCCGCTAATCGTGCCGCAGATGGCGTGCATGCTGGTTACGCCCATCTGCGCCCATTCGTTGCGTGCCCGGCCGGTTGTGGTGGGAGCTGAATCGCTCATCTCGCTGTATCCGGCGGCGCGGTACGGGGACGCCGTGCTCACGGCGGACGGGCAGGTGCACACGGCGCTGCGTGCGGGCATGAGCGTCGCGATCCGGCGCTCCGCACACGATCTGCAATTGGCACGTACCCGTGAGCAGCGGTTTTTTTCTGTAGTACGGCAGAAGATCAGCGAATGGGGAACGGCAGAACTGAGGAACGGGGGAGGCTCATGAAAAACCGAAGGCAGATGATGATCCAGAGTATTATCGACAGGACTCAGATCGAGACACAGGAGGAGCTGGCCAATGAGCTTCGCAAGCGGGGCCTTACGGTAACGCAGGCGACCATATCGCGCGACATCAACGAGCTGCGCCTCGTCAAGATAGCAGGCGAAGACGGCAGGCATTATTATGCTCCATCCCGCCAGCCCAGCCAGCCGATCGGCGATCGGCTTTTGCGCATATTCGTGGACTCGGTGCTATCGATAAGCGCCGCAGGGAACCTCATAGTGATTAAAACCACGAGTGGGGCCGCCAACGGCGCGGCGGAAGCGGTCGATACGCTCGAATGGCCCGAGATACTGGGCACGATCGCGGGCGACAATACGATCCTCATCGTGCTGACCGACAGCAAAGCGGCGCTGGATACGGTCGCGAAGTTCGAGGAATTTCTCAAATAGCCGGGAGCGGAGTGTAATGCTCAGTCATCTGACCATACGCAATGTAGCTATCATCGACGAGGTGGTGATCCATTTCGGCGAGGGGCTCAACATATTAAGCGGCGAAACCGGGGCGGGCAAATCCATAATCATCGATTCGATGAATCTGGTGCTGGGAGAGCGCGCCGACCGGGAGCTAATCCGGGCAGGCGCGGACTCGGCGCGGGTGGAGGCGCTTTTTGAACTTTCCGAGGACAGCCCGGCGCGGGAAATGCTCCGGAACCTTTCGCTCGAGGACGACGTTGTCATATTGAGCCGTGAGCTGTCCTCCTCGGGCCGCAACGTGTGCCGCATCAACGGCAGCCTGGCCACGGTCGGGCAGCTGCGCGAGATGTCGGCCCGGCTGGTGGACATCCACGGCCAGCACGAGCACCAGTCGCTTCTCAACGAGGCAAACCATGTGCATATACTCGACGCGTTCGGCGGAGAGCCGCTGCGCGCGCTTATTGACCGGACCGACGCGCTGTACGAGGAATACAGGTGTCTTAACGAGCAGCTCTCGCGGATGCGCTCCGAAGAGCGGACGCGGCTGCAGCGCATAGACATGCTGAGCTTCCAGATACATGAGATCGAGAGCGCCGATCTTCAGCCGGGCGAGGAGGAGGAACTACGCAGCCGCCTGCGTATCGCCGCGAACCTCGAAAAAATCACGTCGGCGCTTACGGAAACCTATCGGCTGCTGTACGGCGGCAGCGAGTCCACAGCCGCGGGGCTTGTTTCCGATGCCGCGCGGCAGATGGACGCCATCAGCGACGTGGATACTGTGTTCCAGACGCTGCGCGACCGGTTGGATACGCTGGATATAGAGCTTGGTGATATCGTCGGCGAGGTGCGGGACATGCAGGGCCGCTACGAATACGATCCGGATGAACTAAACGCGCTGGAGGAGCGCCTGGAAACGATTCGCGTGCTGGAGAAAAAGTACGGTCTGACCGTGGAGGCGGTACTATCACATCTGGAGGAAACCAAAGCCCGGAGAGAAGAGCTGCTGACGGGCGAGCGGACCATGAATGAGATCGAGGCCCGGATCGGAGAGATACAAAAGGAATGGGCCGCGGCGGCCGGAGAGCTGACCCGGACCAGACGGGAGATGGCCTCGGAAATCGAGCGCACAATCGAGCGGCAGCTCGCGGATCTTGGGATGGGCGGGGCTGTGTTCCGCATCGCGCTGGAGCCGGGGCAGGGAAGCCTGCCGCGCCGGGGCGGCGCCGAGACCGTCGCATTCCGAATCGCCACCAATCCGGGCGAACCGCTCCGGTCGCTGAGCAAAACAGCGTCGGGCGGAGAGCTGTCCCGCATCATGCTGGCGATAAAGAACGGACTGGCCGACAGCGACAGCATACCCACGCTTATTTTCGACGAGATCGACACCGGCGTTAGCGGCCGCATGGCCCGCGTTATCGCCGAAAAGCTCAATAGCATCGCGCGAAGCAGACAGGTTATCTGTGTGACCCACACGGCGCAGATAGCCGCGATGGCCGACCATCACTTCCGTATCGAGAAGCGGATGCGGGACGGAAGGAACATCACCGCGGTCGAGGCGCTGGACGACGAAGCGCGCATACTGGAAATATCCCGACTGGTGGGCGGCGAGGAAATCAGCAGCATGAGCCTCGAACACGCCCGCGAAATGGTGCGCTGGTGCAGCCGCTTTAAGCATGGCGCGGCGTCCGGCGGACCGGACTCATAAGAGAATCTCTCCGATACAGTCAATCGTTTTCCCATTATCTTCAATCATCGGTCATGACATAAAGCCCACGCTTCGGTAGGAAAATAGACCTACAACGAAGTGGGAAGTGTGATCGTGCGAGTTCGGGAAGCTGTCAAAAAGACAATTGGAATCATGCTGGCCGCAGGGGTTATAGCCCTGAACTACTCCTCTCCTCTGAGACTGTTTAGAAACGTTCCCGGCAGCCTAAATCTGCACCGGGGGCAGTCGATCAGTTTGCCGCTTGGCCTTCCGTCCGGGTGGCTGACCATAGAAAACGAAGGCGACGAACTTCTCCGGTTCAGCCAGGCCGCGACGACCGGAGACGCGGTATTTACTGCCGACGCTCTCGATATCTATCCGGAGGTCTGCGGGCAGACCGCGCTGACGCTGACGCTTTTTGGTATCATTCCTATCAAAAACGTCAGTGTCCATGTGTTTCCGGAAATGACACTGGTACCGGGCGGCCAACCCATCGGCGTCTCTCTGTATACCGAAGGCATACTCGTGGTGGGCATATCGGATCTCATGACCGAGGACGGTACGACGCGGCGTCCGGCCCAGGATGCCGGGCTCCAGCCGGGCGATATCATACTGGAGGCTGAGGGAAAGCCTTTGACCGACGCAAAGAGCCTATCGGAAATCATACAGGGCTGCGCCGGAGCACCAGTGCAGCTGACGGTACGCCGGGGCGACAGGACACTCGGCCTTTCGATCACAGCGATTCGCGACGGACAGGACAGCATATACCGGATGGGCATGTGGGTTCGAGACAGTTCAGCAGGCGTGGGAACGCTGACATTCTACGACGCGGCGCACGGCACGTATGGAGCGCTGGGCCACGCGATCAAGGACATGGATACGGACACCGTGCTTGATGTGCGGGAGGGCACGATTCAGTACTCGAACATCATCGATATACAGCAGGGCGTGCGGGGTACGCCCGGAGAGCTGCGGGGTATCTTCTTCAGCGGGGACGTCACGATCGGCAATATCAATCTTAATACTCCCTTCGGACTCTTTGGGGACGCGGTGGAGCCCATCACGAATCCGCTCTATCCCGAGCCAATACCCGTGGCCTCTCACAGCGAGGTGCATATAGGCCCCGCCACGCTGCTCACGACGATTGATTCGGACGGGATCCGCGAGTACTCCTGCAAGATTGTACGGGTATTCAGCCAGGACCGGCCTGCCATCAAGAGCATGGTCATCGAGATCGACGACCCCGAGCTCCTGGCAAAGACCGGCGGCATCGTGCAGGGCATGAGCGGCAGTCCCATCATACAGGACGGAAAGCTGGCCGGCGCGATCACCCATGTATTTATAAACGATCCCACAAAGGGACACGCGGTTTTTGTCGAATGGATGCTGATGCAGTCTATTCCTGACGAGTAGAAGGAAGTAGGGAAAACAGCATCGAAAAATGGGAGAGCGAAAGGGGAGAGGTAACGCATGGGCCGAATCAGTATGCTGGTTGTTGACAGCGATCCGGATTTCCGCGGCATGCTGCGGGATTACTTCTACGGAGACGATGTATTTGAGATCGTCGGAGACGTCGGTAGCGGAACGGAAGCGCTGGAATGGATCCGGGAGCATACGCCTGACCTTGTAATTCTGGACACCATACTGCCCGGGCTGGATGGGATCAGCGTCATGGAGGAGCTTAGCCGCATGACGGACGCCCGGCCCCGGATCGTCGTATTCTCCTCGTCGGGACAGGAGGAGCTTATCCGCAGAGCGTCGGAGCTGGGCGCGCGCTCCTTTCTACTCAAGCCCTTCCGGATGGACGTATTCCGCAAGCGGCTGGAGCGCATCATGGCCGTGCCCGGGGAAAGCGGCGAGGAGGCGTCGCCGGGAGAAGCTCGCGCAAACCGGCCTGACGGACTTGGTCAGGAAATATCGCTTCTGCTGCACCGTATGGCGATTCCGCCGCATATCAAGGGATACAGGTATCTGCGGGAGTCGGTCGCAATGGTCGTGCGCGATATGAGCCTTATCAACCGTATGACGTTTGATATCTATCCCGTGGTAGCCGGAATGTACGATACGACGCCCAGCCGCGTGGAGCGGGCGATGCGTCACGCGATAGAGGTGGCGTGGAACCGTTGCCGCGTGGAGACGATCGAGCAGATATTCGGCTATACTGTGAGCGCCAATAAGGACAAGCCCTCAAACGGTGAATTTATCGCTATGATCGCGGACAATATACGTCTCAGGCTGCGCATGGCCTGAACTCGGCGCATATTTAGCCCGCCAGCCGCCATATATTTGTAGACAGGCAGGTGGCGGATTTGAGGCAGCTGCGCTCGGTCATATACGCCCGTATCCGAGCCCACCGCGGGCTCTATTTTTTCTCATTGCTTGCGTGCCTGTTCGGTCTGCTGTGCGGATGGCAGGCGGCTTCCCGTATGGACCGGTCCACGCTGGAAACGCTGGCCTTGATGCTGGACGGCAGCGCGGGGACGGAGCGCACCAGCCTACATATTTTCCTCACGGCTATGGGACGGTGGGGAGCAATGCTCTCGTGGATGCTGCTGTGCTGTCTGACGAGGTACGCGCTGCCGGTTCCCGCGCTGGCGCTCATTTCCTACAGTTTCGCCAGCGGACTGACGCTGCGTGCGCTGCTGCTTGTGCCCATCGGTCTTCTCTACGCGATTGCATTGACCGGGTGTTATGCTATAATTGTGCTGCTGACCCTGCCCCTTCTCATGCTGGGAGCGGTGCAGAGCATACTGCATGTGGTACGCGCCCCGGCCGGAGCGCGGGGGCGGGTCGGCGACGGCTCTTCCCGTCTGCTGCTGCTGCGTGACCTAATGATGTTGTTTTTATGTGGCATACCGGCATGCGGCATGCAGTGTCTCATAGGGCTGATGCTGCGATAGGTGATGGATACATGAGAAGAAGGGTTTTCCTGATCGTGCTGGACGGGGTCGGCGTCGGGGCGGCGCCCGACGCCGCGGACTACGGCGATGCGGGATCCGATACGCTGGGGCATGTGCTGGCCTACCGCCCCGATCTGCGGATCCCCGCGTTGACTCGGTTGGGCATACGAAGCATACGCGGCACATCGTTCCACCGCCCGGGAGCCGCCGCGGGGCTTTTTGGCCGGTGCGCGGAGGCCTCCCCTGGCAAGGACACGACGACCGGGCACTGGGAGATAGCGGGGCTTATCCGCGGCGAGCCGTTTCCGACATATCCCGCGGGGTTTTCCGATGCTATTATACGGGAGTTTTCGGCGCGCACCGGGCGCGGCGTGCTGGGCAACCGCACCGCCTCGGGTACACGCATCATTGAGGAGCTGGGGGACGAGCACAGGCGCACCGGAAGCTGGATAGTCTACACGTCGGCCGACAGCGTCTTTCAGATCGCGGCGCACGAGGAAACGATATCGCCCGAAGAGCTGTACGCCGCCTGCCGCGCGGCACGGAGCATGCTGCGCCCGCCCCACGGCGTGGGCCGCGTCATCGCGCGTCCTTTCGCGGGGCCTCCCGGCGGGTATTACAGGACACAGGGGCGGCGCGATTTCTCTCTTGAGCCGACCGGGCCGACGCTTCCAGCCGCGCTGACCGCCGCGGGTATTCCGGTAACGGGCGTTGGCAAGATACACGATATATTTGCAGGCGTCGGGATCACGTCCTCTATCCGGGGCCACGGGAACAGGGAGAACCTCGAGGCCACGCTGGAGCTTATAGAGGACGGCGAGGGGCTCGTGTTCGTCAATCTTGTAGACTTTGACATGCTCTACGGCCACCGGAGGGATCCTGAGGGGTTTGCGGCCTGCCTGGAGGAGTGCGACCCGTACATTGCGCGCATTGTCGCGCGGCTTCGCCCGGGCGACCTCATGATACTCACGGCGGACCACGGCTGCGATCCGACCTATACCGGTACAGACCACACGCGCGAATGGGTTCCCGTGCTGGCGGCGGGCCCCGCGGGGCTTGCGGGCCGCGACGCCGGGGATCGAGCCAGCTTCGCCGATATCGCGCGGACGATACTTGATTTCTTCGGGCTGCCGCCGATCGGCGGCGGCACACCGCTCTTTGACGCGGCGGATACCGATTGATCTCTCCTGCCGGTTGGCGGGAGGAAAGGCGGACAGGCGTATGAAAGAAACACTGGAGACGATCCGGGGGAGGACCCGGATAGAACCGGTCGCGGGCATAGTGCTGGGCTCGGGCCTGGGAGGGCTGGCCGAGGCCGTGCAGGAACCGGTGAGCATTCCGTACACGGAGATTCCGGGATTCGCGCGCTCTACCGTCGCGGGTCACGCGGGACGGCTCGTACTAGGCGCGCTTGAGGGCGTGCACTGCGTCGTGATGCAGGGCCGTTTCCATCACTATGAGGGGCACAATGCCCGCGACATCGTGTACCCGATCCGGGTCATGGCGGCGCTGGGCGTGCGCAGGCTGCTGCTTACCAACGCAGCGGGGGGAGTCGGCCTGAGCCTGAAGCCCGGCGACCTCATGGTCATAGACGACCACATCAATCTGGCCGGCGTCAATCCGCTCATCGGTCCAAACGACGAAGAAACAGGGCCCCGGTTCCCGGATCTAACAAACGCGTATGACGCCGATTTTCGCGCGCTCATAGATGAGGCGGCACGTGAGCTGTGCATACCGCTGCACCATGGCGTATACGCGATGATGAGTGGCCCCAGCTTTGAAACACCAGCCGAGATCCGCATGCTGCGCGCGCTGGGAGCAGACGCCGTTGGCATGTCCACGGTTCCCGAGGTCATCGCGGCGAATCATTGCGGACTTGCGACCGCCGCAATTTCCTGCATTACGAATATGGCCGCCGGTATACTGCCCCATCCCCTCACGCACCGCGAGGTGATGGAGACCGGTGAGCTTGCCCGCGAGAAGTTCACGCTGCTGCTGCGCGGCGTGGTCAGAGCTATAGGCAAGGAGCTATCGTCATGACGGAGCGTTTCTAAAATTAATAGAGAAAGGAATGAGCGCATCTTGAATATTCTGCCTCCCGTCCGGTCACGATAATAAAAAACGGGAGGTATTCCAATGGCTCGAAAAATAGCCTGCGCGCTGCTGGCGGCCTGCATTATAGCGCTCGCGCCGGGGGGATTGGCGAAGGCGGACACCCCCTTTGAGATCAATGCAAAGGCAGCGATACTGGTCGACGCCGACACCGGTACCGTGGTTCTCTCCAAAAACGAGGACGCGCATCTGCCTGTCGCCAGCGTAACGAAAATCATGACGATCCTGCTGTGCATGGAGGCGATCGATAGGGGCGAGATCAGCCTGGACGATGTGGAAACGGCCAGTGAAAACGCGGCCGGTATGGGCGGCTCACAGGTGCTCATCGAAACCGGCGGGAAGTATTCGATCGGCGACCTTATGAAATCCATCATCGTGGCCTCGGGAAACGACGCCAGCGTCATGATGGCTGAAATACTCTGCGGAAGCGAGGAAATCTTCGTCCGCGAAATGAACGAGCGAGCTAAAGAACTGGGCATGGTAAACACCCATTTTACGAACTGCTCGGGCCTGACTGAAGAGGACAATTATTCATCGGCGGCCGATGTCGCGATCATGTCGCGGGAGCTGCTGCGTCATCCGCTATTCTTCCAGTACAGCACCATCTGGATGGACGAACTCAAGCATCCGGCCGACCGGGTCAC
>JAAYXU010000126.1 GCA_012515725.1 Clostridiales bacterium
TAGAGGTAACCAGGTCAACATACCATAGAAATTTTTCTTTGTTTGCGATAACCAGCACTGTAAAGATAACCCCTAATATTATGTTGGCTACAAAAATCCATCTTCTATTTTTCAGCGTTTTTATGTATTTATCAAATGCTAATTTAGCTTTGAATGAAACACCCCATAAAAATGGTCCAATAGTTAGTAGTATAGCAACTGAGTACCAGTTGTTAATCCACCTTGTTCCCATAACTATCAATCCCCCGATAGTCTATTCTGCATTTTGCTGTGACGTATATTACTACAAATGCGAGTTGCCTGTATTATACCAATATCCAAAATTTGTTGCAACAACTACCTTGGATTCTTTAAGTAAAAAGTAAAACGAAATTTATTAAAAAAATATTAATTTGATTAGCACATCAAAAACGAAAAATGACCCTTTTATTGGTCTGATACTAGCCAAGAACTGGTAAATAAATAGTTCGCAATTACTTTTTGGCTGTGATTAAAATGCTGTTTACTATATCTTCTTCTAAACGAAATAAGACTATATTTCTAGTTTTGCACCTCTAAAGGTTGTTTTTTAACTTTGGCTCCTGTTTGACGCTATCTTTCATACCTTATTCCATTTCTTGTTGGTAGGTCAACGTTATATGAGGAAACTCAAGGCCTTTCGGTTGCGAAAAATCAAAAAATCCGCTACAATGAAATGAGACTCACTAAAGGAGCGTTATATATGCCATTACTGAAATTTAAGTGCTGTGACTGCGGTCATGTATTCGATGAACTGGTCTCCAGCAGCGCGTCTGCCAACGTCGCGTGCCCGTCCTGCGAAAGCCGGAAGGTGGAGCGGCATTATCAGGGAAAATGCTACTTTGGCAAAAAAAGCGGAGACGGCGGTTCATCCTGCAGCGGGGGCGACTGCTCCCACTGCTCTGGCTGCGGCCATTAGCCGCGCGCCCGGCAGCAGGGCGATCAGCAAGCGGCCATTGGCCGCTTGTGCTTATATGAAACTGTACAGTACCCGGGTCAACCAGAGGTGAACGATGCCATCCATGAAACGAAACGCACGTTCTGGATACTTAAGTCGGCGCAAAGAAAGAGCCCGTATGCTACGCGTGTACGGCGCGGTACGGCTTGTGTTCGTCGCGCTGCTGTGCGGAATGCTGGCTCTCATTATACAGGAGGCCTGGCTCGATTACCGGGACTACGCCGCGCTGGAACGAACCCGGCAGCTCATGGCGTCCATCACGCCTACGCCCGTTCCTCCGGCGACGCCGGCCCCCACCCCGAAGCCCATAGTAACCCGGAACCCGACCACTCCCCCTCCCCCGACGCCCACGCCTAAGGTCTATGTGATAAGCAGCCGCTTTAGCACGCTACTCGCGCAGAATCCCGACACCATCGGATGGATTACGATCGCCGACACGCCCATCGATTACCCGGTGGTGCAGTCGGACGATAACGAGCATTATCTGCACGTAAGCTTCGACGGCAAGGAATCCAAGTCCGGGACGCTGTTCCTCGATTACCGCTGTGAGATCGCTTCGGAATTCCCTCCCCATTTCATCATATACGGGCACCATATGAAGAACGGAACCATGTTCAAGGCGCTCATGCGGTTCAAGGAAAAGGACTTCTTTTCTTCCCATAGGACGTTCCGGTTCGATACGCTGTACGAGGACATGGAGTGGGAGATTTTCTCGGCGTACGTCACCAAAGCGGAGGACCCCTATATACGGACCCGCTTTGACAGCGACGTGGAATGGCTCGCCTTTCTAAATGACCGGCATGACCGCAGCATGTACGCGACGCCCGACATCACGCTCTCGCCCGACGATATCGTACTGACGCTGTCCACCTGCACATACGAGTTCAGTAACGCGCGATTCGTGGTGCACGCACGCCTTGTGCGCGACTCTCAGTCTCCGCAGGATGCCGGGATCGCGCCCGCGCCCTGACCGAAAGGAGTATATTATGTCCGCGTATTCATGGATGAAGTCCCTTGCCGCCCGGACCGAGGGACACCGCGAACGGATATTTGCGGCCGAAGAGTTCCTGTGGAAGCATCCGGCGACGGGATATCGCGAGTGGAAGGCCTCCGAATACCTGGCCGCCCGATTTAAAGAGATGGGATACGTCCCGCGGCTGGCCGGCGACATACCGGGATTCTACGCCGATCTTGACACGGGGCGTCCCGGCCCCAGAGTAGCGCTGCTTGGAGAGCTGGACTCGGTGCTGTGCGCCAGTCATCCGGAAGCCGACCCGGATACCGGCGCGGTCCACGCCTGTGGGCATCATGCGCAGTGCGCGGCTCTGCTGGGCGCGGCCGCCACGCTGCGCGAACCGGAGTTTACCGATATGCTGTGCGGCTCAGTGCGCTTCATGGCGGTGCCGGCCGAGGAGCTGCTGGAGCTATCGTACCGGGAGGAACTGCGGCAGCGGGGCGTGATCGGATACTTTGGCGGCAAGGTCGAATTCCTGCGCCGCGGGTATTTCGAGGGCGTCGGCATGGCGCTCCTGCTGCATGTCGGAGGCCCCGCCGGAACACTGAAATTTAAGGCGGGCAACAACGGCTGCATACTCAAGAACGTGCGCATTACCGGTCGCGCCGCCCATGCGGGCGGAGCGCCCCACGAGGGTATCAACGCGCTGTACGCGGCAAATCTGGGCCTTGCGGCCATCAACGCGCTGCGGGAAACGTTCAGGGAACGGGACCATATCCGCGTGCATCCGATACTGACGCAGGCCGGCAGGGCCGTCAACGTCATACCTGACCAGGTCACGCTGGAGAGCTATGTCAGAGGAGCGACGCTCGAGGCCTTTTCCCGCGAAAACGGCCGCGTGAACCGTGCGCTCGCCGGAGCGGCGGCCGCCCTTGGCGCGCGAATTGCGATATCCGACCGGCCGGGCTATATGCCGCTTAAAAACGATCCCGAGCTGGGCGCGGCGGTGCGCGGCGTCGCCGAGGCGCTCTGCGGGCCGGACAAGGTTGTCCTCAGCCCGGAGTGGGACACAGGCTGTACCGATATGGGCGACCTGTCATGCGTTATGCCGGTAGTTCAGCCCTCGATCGGCGGCGCACAGGGGCAGGGTCACGGGGATGATTACCGCATCGTGGACCGCGAGTCGGCCTGTGTGCTGGCGGCCAAGATACTGGCTGCCTCCGCGGTGGCGCTGCTGTCGGACGGCGGAGCCCGCGCGCAGCAGATTATCGAGCGCGGGAATACGCCTTTCGCGACGACGGAAGACTATTTCCGCGCGATAGACGCGCTGGCGCTCGATTGCGAAGCGGTCCAATACAATGACGACGGGACGGCGACTCTGGCCTGGCAAAACCCCGGACTACGCCGCAACGATAAGAAAGAGGGAAACTGCTGATGTCCTGCGGAGGAAGAAATGCGGAGCTTCCCGAAAATCCGAATAAAGCGATCGCGTACGATCCCGCCCGACTCAGGCGCATATGGCTTGCGGGCGGCTGCTTCTGGGGCGTGGAGGCGTTCATGGCCCGCGTCCCGGGCGTAGCATGTACCATCGTGGGGTACGCCAACGGACACGCGCCCGAGCCGACATATAGGCAGGTATGCACCGGTCTGACCGGACACGCCGAGACTGTGGAGGTAGCCTACGATCCCGGGCGGATCAGCCTCATTGGGCTGCTTGAGCGGTTTTTCAGCATCATCGACCCCGTCAGCGTCAACAGGCAGGGTGAGGACGCGGGAACTCAGTACCGTACCGGCATATATTACCGGGACCCGGCCGACGGGGATGCCGCGCGCACATTTATCGCTGGGGAGCAGGCACGGCACAGCCGGCCGATCGCCGTGGAAGTGCTTCCCCTGACCGGATTCTACCCCGCGGAGGAGTACCATCAGGATTATCTCGAAAAGAATCCGGGCGGTTACTGTCACGTCGATATGGGCAAGCTCGGTCTACCGCGTTAGTACCGCGCTGCCAGCGGATCACATGAATTTGCGTATGGCCTGAACCAGCCGGTTCTCCTGGAAAGGCTTGACTATAAAATCCCGCGCGCCGTACTGAATGGCCTCGACGACCATATCCTGCTGACCCAGCGCAGAGCATACAATGACCTTCGCGGATCCGTCGATCTGGCGGATCTGCCTGAGCGCCTCGATACCGCTCATCTCGGGCATCGTGATATCCATGACGACAAGATCGGGTTTAAGTTCGGCGTATCTTTTTACCGCCACAGCGCCGTTTTCAGCCTCGCCTGCGACGGGCACATTATTACGGGACAGTATCTCCTTGATCATCATGCGCATAAAAGCCGCGTCGTCCACTATGAGAACACCATTACCCATAGGAGCCTCCCTGCTCATTACTTTATAACTTCCGTGATGCGGACTCCGTAAGCCTCATCGACCACGATGACCTCGCCACGGCCGATCAGCTTCTTGTTGATGAGTATGTCCACATTCTCTCCGGCCATTTTATTAAGCTCTATGATCGTTCCGGCCCCGAATGTCAGTATCTCGCTGATGCTTTTGCGAACGCTGCCCAGCTCGACAGAGACCTCGAGCGGTATATCCATCAGTATATCATAGCGGCTCTGCGAAGCCGACACCGCGGGTTTCTCGTCGCCGAACGCATGAAACTGAAGATACTTCACCTTAATCTCCTCCTCCTGAGGGGTGGGGGGGGATGCCGGATCCGGAGCCGGGGCGGAAGCGGAAGCGGAGTCTGCCACGGGCTCCTCAGCCGGTTTGCCTCCGGTCAGATATTGCTGCCTGAGCCGCTGTGTGAGCTCCCGGGCAAAGGCGATGGGCATGAGCAGCATGATCTCGCTGTCGCCCTTGCCCTGTATGGAAAGCGTAAAAACGGTCTTAACGACCGGGGACTCGTGGTTCATCACTTCCCGAATCTGCTTATCAGGCCGGTCCACGAGAATCGGGCGGGGCGGAGATATGTCAATCCGCTTTCCGATCATCTGGGACAGCGCGGTGGCCGACGTCCCGATCATCTGATTCATAAGCTCGCCCATCGCGCTCAAATGCAGCTCGCTGATTTCGCCGGGCTGTATGTCGCCGGCGCCGCCCATCATGATATCGGTGATGATTTTCACATCGTCGCCCGTAATATTCAGTACGTTGTTCCCGACCATGCCATCGGTGTAGGATATTTCAACCGCTACATAGGGCTTTTCGCAGCTGCCTATCACCTCATCCAGATCGACGACCGACACGACGGGAGTCGTAATGTCTATCTTCCGGTTCAGCAGGGATGAGAGCGCCGTTGCGGAGCTGCCCATGCTGATATTGCCGACCTCCCCGATCGTATCGATCTCTTCCTGGGTCAGCTTGTCATTCCGGTTTACGGGCGATTCCGCCCCGCCGGGCTCTTTCTTTCCGCCAAGCAGCGCGTCGATCTCGGCCTGTGATAACTCCGCCATCCTTATCCCCCTCTGGCGCAAACAGGACGCGGCCGCGCAATCGGGCGCACACATCCTATGTTTCCTGCCGGTCGCAGCGCCAGCATTCCTCTGCGGGCAGTATCCATTATATACCCCTTAACGGGGCATCTGAAACACCAGTCCGGAGAAATGTGTTTCCAAAAGGCCGCCGACATTGTACGCTATGCGTACATACAATTAATAAAATACGCCTCACCCGGAGGCGCATTCCGACCGGCTCACGACCTTCTTGCCGATTGCCGCCCCGCTGCGCCGCGAGAAGACTATGTAGAGTATTACTCCCGCGAGAACCAGCGCTCCGCCCGCCAGCGAGGCCGCCCCGGGAATCTCGGAAAATAGAATCCAGCTCACGAGCGACGCGCCCGCCGGTTCGGCGAGCGTGACGACGGTGACATAAACCGCACCCACGCGGCCCACAGCCCAATTATATACCGAGTGTACCATGAACGTCGCCGTCAGCGTGAGCAGTACCGCCACGCCGATGGTTCTTATATCCGACGGCCACAGCGGCGTCGCCGTGGCCGCGGCAGCCGCGGCAAGGATCAGCGCGCTGCTGCCGTACAGCACCGTCATATAGGCAAGGGGCGGTATCCGACCTCCGGCGGACTGCCCGCACAGCAGGTAGCCTGTGAAGAAAACGGCGCTCAGGACCGCGAAGCCGTCGCCCGCCAGACTTGCCTGTCCTTCCTGCGAGGCCGAGAAAAAGCCGATCATCACAGCGCCCGCCGCGGCCAGCGCGATCGCGGCCAGCGCCCGGGGGCTGGTACGCTCCCTGTATAGCAGCCATCCGCCCGCCAGCGCGAAGAAAGGCTGCAGGCAGGACAGTATCGTTACGTTAAATACGGTGGTTCTGCTAAGCGCCGAGTACCAGTTGAAATAGTGACCCGCCAGCAGCAGACCTGCCATCGCCGGAAGGAGCGCGGTCGGGCGAGTAAGAGGAAAAAGCGCGCCCCGCGCGCGGGGCGACGTGAGCGCGATAGCCAGAGTGCCGACCGTGGCGGTCAACTGCCTCCAGAACGCGATGATGATCGGAGAATCGCCCCAGCTTAGCGCCAGCTTGCCCAGCGGGCCCGCGAAAGCTAGCGGTATGACCGTAAAGAGAACCGCGGTGCGGTACAAGGCAGACGAATCGTATTTCATTGCTCAGCACCGAAAAGGCGCTTGCGGTGGCGCTCCAGCAGCAGCATGAGCGGCACGCCCAGTCCATAGCAGGCGATCAGCTCTCCAAGACCCACCCACGCGACCGAGGGCAGCAGCGGATACCGGAGCACCGCGTGCAGCGTCAGTCCCATGACGACGGCGTTGACGACGACCGGGGGCAGCGGTACCAAATAACGACGTCGCATCGCGCGGGTCAGGAGCGCCGCGGCCAGCGTAGCCAGACTCCCGAACACGATGTCGGGCAATCCCGCGCCAAGTCCCATCGCTACGCCCACGCCATTGGCGACAAGGCAGCCCACGAACAGCCCGGGCACAGCGGACGCGGTAAAATAAGGCAGCACGCACAGCGCCTCCGCGACCCGCACCTGCATGATCCCGTAGGACAGAGGCGCGACGGCCAGCGTCAGTGCGGCGTACAGCGCGGCGATCAGCGCGGAGCGCGCCAGAAACCTGGGCGTTAAGTACCTGCGAATAGCTTCATCATCTCCAAGCATCCGCGCGTGCGCGCAGTCCTTCCGGGGGACTGCGCGAGGTTCCCGCGCGGCACGCAACCGATTATAGCACAGGGACCGCGCGGGAGCAATTGGGTGTCAGCGGCGAAATGGGTGCAACGGAGAGTTGTTCGCGATGCGAGCCGGTACAGCCTACCCTATCCCCCATGGAGCCCCATCTCGATCATCTTTTCCAGACTGCCTCTCGCCATGTCCATCTCATCGTCATCCAGCGTGATTTCGTACTCGTTGTATAGTAGCGAGTCTCTCACGTTTATGAGTCTGGTTTTTTTCATATTAGGGCAAAAGAGCTGAGGTGTGATGATATAAAAACGCTTCCCCGGGACTCTGGCACGCAGGCGCTCTACTACACCGGTCTCGGTGCCTATGAGGTACTCGGGCTCGTCTCCGCGCTCGGCCCGGTCGAGTATACCCGAGGTGCTGCCTATATAGTCCGCGCGCGCCAGCACTTCGGGCCGGCACTCCGGGTGTACCAGCACCGGGGCTCCCGGTCTGGCCTTTCTTGCGGCTATTACGTCGCTTTCCGTTACCCTGTGGTGGGTTGGGCAGAATCCGTCAAAGAGTATGATCTCTTTTTCGGGTACCTGCGACGCCACATACGCCCCGAGATTTTGATCGGGGATGAATATGATCCGCCGCTGGGGCAGGGCGCGGACGATCCGCACCGCCGAAGCCGACGTGCAGCATATATCGCTTGCCGCCTTTACCGCGGCGGAGGAATTCACATAGCACACTACCGCCGCATCGGGATATTCCCGGCGCAGCCGCAGCACGTCATGGGGCTCGATCATATCGGCCATAGGACATCCCGCGTCGGGGGCGGGGAGCAGAACGGTCTTTTCGGGGCTTAGTATCTTCGCGCTCTCGGCCATGAACCGGACGCCGCAAAGCACCAGCAGCCCCTCCCGCGCTTCCCTGGCCCGGCGGGCCAGCTCGAAAGAATCCCCTACATGATCGGCGATCTCCTGAATGTCCATGGTCTGGTAATAATGAGCCAGTATCAGCGCGTCCTTTTCCCTCTTGAGCTTAAGAATCTCTTTTTGCAGCGGGTTCATATCAATCTCCTTCATCCTTCCAGCGCCTGCCTGAGGTCTCCGATCAGATCGTCGATATGCTCGGTCCCCACGGAGAGCCTGACTGTGGCGGGCCTGATACCGCAGGCCGCCAATTCCGCCTCGTTCATCTGGCCGTGGGTGGTGCTGGCCGGGTGGATCACGAGAGACTTAACATCGGCCACATTGGCAAGCAGCGAGAATATCTCCAGCCTGTCGATAAAGGCCCGGGCCTCCTTCGCGCCTCCCCGAATCTCGAATGTAAAGATCGAACCGGCCCCCCTGGGAAAATACCGGCGGTACAGCCGATGATAGGGACTGTCCTTGAGAGACGGGTGGTTGACGCGTTCGACCTTCGGGTGACCGCAAAGGAAATCCACGACGCGGAGGGCATTGTCTATATGGCGCTCGACACGAAGGGACAGCGTCTCCAGCCCCTGCAGGAAGAGAAACGCGTTGAAAGGGCTCAAGGCCGCACCCGTATCGCGAAGCAGCGTCACCCTGGCCTTTGTTATATAGGCCGCCGCCCCCGCTGCCTCGGTAAATCGCACCCCATGGTAGCTCGGATCCGGCTCGGTCAGGCAGCGAAACTTCCCCGAGGCAGCCCAATCAAAACGTCCGCCGTCTACGATCACGCCGCCGATGCTGGTGCCGTGACCTCCGATAAACTTAGTGGCTGAGTGTACGACGATGTCGGCTCCGTGCTCGATGGGCCGAAAGAGATACGGCGTGGCAAACGTATTGTCGACTATGAGGGGAATGCCGCAGCGGTGTGCGATGGCGGCCACTTCCTCTATATCGATAAGGCTTGCGTTGGGATTGCCCAGTGTTTCGAGGAATACCGCCCTGGTGTTGGCCCGA
>JAAYXU010000127.1 GCA_012515725.1 Clostridiales bacterium
GACATCCTCGGCGTCTTTTATGACCCTCACGGGCTTACCGCCCCGCATCGGTATATAGTAGAGCTCGTCGTCGTCCAGGTAGTAAAGTAGCTTCTGATCGGGGCTTATGCCAACGCTCGTATATTCGTCGGAGTCCTTGAGTATTGAGACCGCGTCCGCGTCGCTGCCGTAGGGCTGGATGAACAGTTCGTCATCCTCGCCGCTAAATACGGTTCCATCGCGGAGCACCATAAAGCCGTTTTCGATAGCGTCGGCGCGCCACTCGACCGGATCCCTGAAACTGCCGATCTTGTAGCTTACGATATCCTTTCTGTCCTGCCAGTACAGCACACCGCGCACAGCCGCTACGCTGCCATAGAACTTGCTGATATCGTCGATGAGCTCAACCGAGCGATGGGGCTTGAACGGAGAAACCATCAGCGTATCCTTCCGGACATAGTAGAGTTCCCCGCGGAAACTCTCCGATACGCTTCTGATCGCGCCGCTGTAAAGCTTCGTCACCGACACCATATTGCTCCCGAACATACTGCCGGACATTTCGCCGCTAGGCAGATAGCGCAGATCGCTGACCTTAGAGTCGATCTCGACGGCCTTTTTGCCCCATTTCGCATACAGGAGATCACCAGCATCGTCAGGAAGGTCATAGTCGCCCAGGAAAGCGACGGCGTTGTTGGAGCGGTCGATGAGCACCGAGACCACGTCCTCTCCTACGGCGACCGCTTCAATTTTCTCATAGTCGACGAGCGCGTAGAGCGTATCGATGATTCCATCATATACGTCCCCGTTATCCGCGGCATACGCGGCTTTTCCATTTGGCGAAACATATATTATCGTCGTGTTCTTGGACAGCTTATAGTCTTTGCCCTTGTACCGGTAGACGCCCACGGTTTCTCCGTTTTTGTTATGAGTGGCGTAGCTTACAAATGAGCCGTCGTCCGAGCAACACCAAGTCTCCGAGCCTCCCTGCGCGTCCTCGGACAGCTCGTGTACCTGCTTTCCGTCGTACAGGCACAGCACCGTATCGTTTTTCTCCTGACGCAGATAGAGCACCGCGCCGGGCCGGACGAGTATCTGCCCGACTACGACGTCGGTATCGATTTTTTTGGCTCTACCTCCGGCCGCACCGATATATAGAGTGGCTAAATCACCGTCGATTTCGTCATAGTAGACGAAGCGCTTGCCGTCCATCGTATAGCACAGGGCGCTGTATCCGCTGTAGTCAGCGGTGTCGTCAGCCAGCTCCAGCGCTTTTTTGCCCGACGCCACCAGCATGCCGTCCTCGCTGACCAGCAGGGGCATGGTACTGAGCGTTTCACTCGAAGCGCCAATGCCGATCCGGGGAAGAGCCCATATGAGACCCGCTACAATTAAGAGTACGGCGACTGCCACGACGACGAAGACAACCGGGCCTGCTTTTTTCTTCGGGGCGGGCTGGTCGTTCTCGCTAAGGGAAGCCGAAACAGGAGCGGGGGGTGCGGGAGGCTCTTCGGTCATCGCATCGTCCGCATGTGCCTCAGGCTGCGTGTCCACCATCGCCTCAGGCTGCGTGTCCGCCAGCGCCTCTGGATGCGCTTCGGTATGCGTTTCGGGCGCTACCGGTAGTGTTGTCGGTTCTGGTTCTGGCGGCGGAGGGGGAGCGACGGCAGGCGACTGCATCACGGGCTGACCCGCATCAAGTCCCGCAGATATGCCGCCCGCTTCGGCCTGCACGTCTGGCTGCACCGTGAAGGAAGGAAGACCCGGCGGTTGAGTGGGTGGCTCCGGGGGAGAGGGAGCGGCGATCATGGCTCCGCAGTACCCGCAGAATTTAGACTGATCCGGCAACTCCCGAAGGCAGGATGGACACTTCATGGGGGCAGCTCCTTTCGCGCGCGACTATGTATGGACGTTATGAGAAATGTATAGTACTATAATAAAACGAATTATGAGTTGCGTCAATGGAAAACTGCCAATCATACCGAGGATTGCCATTGATTTAACAGCAATCACGCGCTGTCAGGCGATGAAAGGCCCACAGGAGAGCCAATGCACGAAGTAAAGAACGAAAAAGAGATACCGAGAGTTCGCGGGTTTCGGCCGCGCCATGCGCTGGGGCAGAATTTCCTCTACGACCGGGCGATCCTTGACCGGATAGTCGCTGCTTCGGAGACAGCGCCGGGCGACCGGGTACTGGAGATCGGGGCGGGGGCCGGAACGCTGACACGCGCGCTGTGCCGCGCCGGGGCGCGGGTTACGGCGCTGGAGGTGGACCGGGCGCTGGAGCCGGTGCTGTCGGAGACACTTCGCGCGGCGGGCGAAGTCACACTCATATTTGAGGACTTCCTCAGGACCGACCTAAATAAGCTGCACCGCGCGCATTTGGGCGGAGGACCGTTCCGGGTGGTCTCAAACCTCCCGTATTACATCACGACGCCCATAATCATGAAGCTGCTGGAATCAGGCCTTCCCGTTATATCTCTTACCCTAATGGTGCAAAAGGAGGTCGCGGAGCGAATCTGCGCGCAGCCGGGGGGGCGGGATTACGGCGTTCTGTCGGTCATGGCGCAGTTCTATACTCTCCCGCTGCTGGCGGCCACTGTTCCCGCCTTGGCCTTTGAACCGCCTCCCCGCGTCGATTCGGCGATCGTGCATATGGCGTCGCGGGAACGCCCTCCCGTGGACGTTTCTTCGGTGGATGCGTTTCGCAGGGTGGTGAGAGCCGCCTTTTCCCAGCGAAGAAAGCAGATGGTAAATTCGCTGGCGTCCGGGCTTGGCGTTACACGCGAGCAGGCGAGGCGGCTGCTCGAAGAGTCGGACATCAATCCTGGAGCTCGCGCGGAAACACTGACGCTCGCGCAGTTTGCGGCCCTTACGCGAGCCGCGTCCGCGCTGCCCGGGTAACGCGGCATTCCCTAATAAATATATGCTATCATAGTTACCCCCTGACCGGCATACATTCCTATACGGGAGGGGATTCCTATGAGCGACAGACGGACGCAGCTGCTTTTTCGCCCGGCTACGGGCTCAATTCGTCCAGGTTCGGGACACGGATATATCATTACCGGCGCGAGCGGGTGGATCATCACTGGAGTAATCCGGCTGCCGGGTGTATCGGGCAGGCTGACGGCTCGAGCGGGATGGGGGCCTTCGGAGGACTTTAAAACGCTGTGGGTACCGCTCACGCGTGTTGACGCCGGCGGAGTATGGAATCTGTCGGGGCGGGGAATCGGGCCCTCACCGGGAATCATATGGATTACCACGGACGACAGGCTGCTGCTTTTGGCTGGTACCGTGGATTCCCAGCGCTGGCGGCAGAAGGCCACAGAAATGGTTTTCTATAAGGCGCAGAAAACCGCCGCGCCGCCGCTCTCTCCGACAGCC
>JAAYXU010000128.1 GCA_012515725.1 Clostridiales bacterium
AGGACGGCCTTCCACCACTTCGTGCCACGGCTAAACAGCACGGCTAGCAGGATGGATGACGTTGGAATAAAACCGAGCCAGCGGACGGCTGCCAGAAAGAAGATGAGGCCGCCTACGCACAAATAGAGATTAATCCGGCTCGTTCGGTCCTTGGGCAGAACGTCCGCCAGCGTAACGCCATCCTTCTCCTTAAAGGATTGCACGAACGCAACGATGGACAGAATCAGCATCAGGCCGCTTGCCCAACGGGGGATGAAGCCGGGACCCGGCGCATACTTGCTGCTCCAATACCTGAGGTTGAAGGCAATGATCAGCATAAAGGCGGAAACCAGCATAAACATCCCCGCAATGACGGTACCCAATTTGATTTTCTTTATTTTCTTCAGCAACAGAATCCCCTCTCCTCTCAATTGTCTGAATCGGATTGCCGGCAGTCAAACGGCACCTGATACGTCTGTGCCAGCGTTTTTAGTTCCCGGAGTATCGCGTCCGACAGCACGATGCCTTCCGCCTCCGCCTGCCCGTAGCGGTTTGCTTCGATCTCCCCGGGAATCATGATTTCCTGCACATCGGCCGCAGGCGGAGAAGCTTTGATGCGGTCAAACAGTCCGTCCGTTCTTTGGGTAAACTCCGCCGCCGGCAGGATGGCTCCTATGTTGAGGGCGCCCACAAAAAACCCGGATTGCTGCGTGCGGCTGTAATCATAAAAGCTGCCCATGGTTCTCCCGTCAAGCGCGCCGCTCAGACAGCTGCAAAGGATTTCCGCGATGAGGGAGATAGCGTACCCCTTGGAACCCCCGAAGGGAAGCATCGCATACACCTGCGCCGGGTCGGTGGTGGGCAGGCCATGCCGATCCACACCCCAATCCGCAGGAATGCTGCGGCCTTCCTTTTTCGCCAGCGTGACCTTGCCGCGCGCCACAACGCTCGTCGCCATATCCAGCACGAGCGGCCTGTGTTTGCCGGCTGGAATGGCGATGGAAACAGGGTTTGTGCCAAGTTCCGGCTCCGCGCCGCCGGTGGGAGCAATCGCCGCCGGGCTGTTGGCGACTGCCACGCCGATCATGCCGTGGGAAGCGGCGTGTTCGGTAAAGTAAGCTGCGTATCCAAAATGGTTCCCGCCGCGTACGGCTGCAAAGCAGCAGCCGTTCTCCTTTGCCCGTTCCATGCACAGCTCCATGGCGCGGTAGGCAGACACGGCGCCCATGCTGTTTTGCGCATCAATAAGCAGCAGCGATCCGCCGTCCTGCACAACGACAAGAGAGGATTGCGGGCTTACCAACCCGTCTTGTACCCGGCGGGCGTAAGCGCTAAGCCGCGTAATCCCATGGGAGGAGATCCCGCGCATATCTGCGTTGATAAGGCTTTCCGCAAATATCCTGCTGTCCTCTGCACACAAGCCGGCCCGCTGCATCACAGCGGCGGAAAATCCTTTCAGCTTGTCCGTATTGTACTGCATCGCTGATCCTTTCGCACGCACTTTCCTGCGATACGCTCTTTTCCGTCCATCGCCGGCACGCCCGTCAGCCATGTGTCACGGACGATACACGTCATCAATCACCTCAAATCCCTTTTCCGCGATCGACTGATCTACCCATGCGCGGTTTGCCGTGCCGTTGCGGGCCGCCAGCGCCTTCTTTTCGTCTGCCGCCTGAAACGCCTTGGCTTCTTTGAGAATCACGGCAGCGTCCTTTCTTGGAATCACGATCACGCCGTCAGGGTCGCCCAGAATAATGTCGCCGGGGTTGACGCTGACGCCGCCGCAGGAAATGGGAACGTTGACTTCCCCCGGGCCTTCCTTGTATGGACCGCCCGGCGTAGTGCCCGTGCAGTATACCGGAAAGTCCCATTTGCCAATCTCGTCGATATCGCGGATGGGCCCGTCCAATATGATGCCTGCCACCTTCTTCGTGTACTTGAGGAATGCCATCATGATCTCGCCTATGAGCGCGCGGGTTTCATCCTCCTCGTTGGACACAACAAGCACATCGCCCTCGCCGCATAGGTTCAGCGCCGCGTGCAGCGCAAGGTTGTCGCCTGAACGGCCCTTGACTGTGAGCGCAGGGCCCACCATGATCTGATCCTTGGGGCTGCTGACCAGCCGGATGCGCGGATGCATGGCGCAGCTTCTGTTCATCACGTCCGCCGTGTTGGACGCCGGGATGCTTTTGAACTGCATCATGATCTCCGGGTCCGGCATTTCGCGCTTGAGATAAATCCGTTTTCCTACTGCCATTTTGCTTTACTCCTTCCGATCGCTCACGCGGAGCGCTGTGATGATTTCCTGCCATCCCTTTGGCTGTGACTGCGCGTATTGCTGAGCAAAATCGTAAGCGGCAAGCGCCTCGGTTCGCTTCTTGCCCGCCGCCGTCATATCGCTTGCGATCCCGGCTTCCTGCAGCATGTCGATGGAGCCCGCCAGCTCCTTGGCGCGCCGCACGCAGTGAATGGCTGTCCCGGTGACGAGCCGGTTCAGATGGCTGGCAAACGGGATTCCGTCCAGGGACTCGCTCAAGGAGGCGATGATCTCTTCCGCTACGCCATAAGCGTCTGCTGCCTGCATTGTTTCGATCATCAGCGCGGCAATCCCCTTCATAAAGATGCTTCGCACCAGCTTGATCGCGGAGGCTGCGCCCGCTTCCTCCCCCGCGCAGGTGATCTGCATACCGTATGGCGTCATCACATCATAAAACGCCTGCGCGCCGTTGCCGCTTGCCGTGATGGGCACCCTGTGCTTGTCCTTCGGCAGAGAGCCCAGCATCGCTGCGTCCACAAACAGCACGCCGGCGCGCTTCACTTCGTCCCAGATCGCTTTTTTAACGGACGGCGTGGAGGCGCTGACGTCCACATACAGCTGCCCCTCGCGCAGACAGGGCAATACTTCTTTGCAAACATTCAGCGTATAGGTAGAGGGTACGGCGGCGAACAGCAAATCCGCCCACTGGGCGATCTCCCTTGAGGAATCGGCGAGCAGCACCCCGGCTTGCTCCGCGCGGTTTTGAATCTGCCGGCCAAAGCCTTCGGCGTGGATCGCGGTGTCGTACGCCCGGAACTCAAAAGCCCCCTCAGCATGCAAACCAAGCGCAATGTTGTATGCAGCTTCTCCAAATCCAATAAAACCAATTCTCATATCAGCCGCCGTCCTTTCGTTTCGCCATGAATACGCCATGCAGAGCGTGTCTTTCATCCCCCCGGGCTTACAAACTCATTTACAGCAATGGGTTTAATTTAACATATCGTTTATGGATCGTCAACACCATTTCGAGCAACTTTTTTAGCGTAAATTTTCTCCAACAGACTGAACCGGGCCGCCATCGCTGGCGGCCCGGCAGGTTTGCTGTTGGTCTGTACTATTGCTGTTGCTCTCTTCGGCTGTTGCGCTGACGATGGATCACCAGGAAGCCTCCCCCGAACAGGGCGGACGCAGCCAGCAGGTACAGCACGTACGTCAGGTAAGCGTCACCCGTCTCCGGGGCGGTCTTTTTATTGACAAAGGCGGGATTGGCTACCGGCGTGCCGCCCTTGCTGTAGGTTACCGTGGCGCTCAGGGTGCCGCCGCTCTCTCTCGCAACAACCCGCACAGCGATCGGCTCTTCATCGTACACAATGCTGCTGTTGGCGCCCTTGACCTCCCGGATTTTGAACAGGAAGGTCCCCTCGCGCGAGATGCGCACGGGCTGGAAGATCACCTCGCCGGATTCGTTGTTGCGCACCGTCTCCATCACCGTGCCCGGATGGTCGTGCAAGG
>JAAYXU010000129.1 GCA_012515725.1 Clostridiales bacterium
ACACGGAATGCGTATCGGTTACCGTGGGAATGAGATCTATTTGTTCAGGCTCACCTGCGTACACTCTTCAGCCGGGGGGTCTTCGTAGAGCGCAAGCGTTTCCCTGAGCTCCTCGCGCACCATGTCGCGCAGTATTTCAGGCTCCGCCACCTCACAGTACGAGCCATACTGCAGCGCCCAGCAGCGGATCCCGTTCAGGCTCGCCCGCAGCGTCGCGCCGATCCGGCCGTCGCTCCTTTGGTAAAGCTTCGTATCCGCTCCGAACCAGTCTATCACGTCGCCGATATGCTCCTGCCTGATTATTATGTGCGCATGTACTATTTTTCCGCCCATCATATGAATTGAGCGGTTCACGTAGTCCTGCAGATTAAAGCCGTTCCTGTAGGCCGGAAGATCCATGATGGGACGCGCCGCCTGTTCGCTCAGCGTAACGCTTTTTATTTTGTCGACCCGGTAGTGGGTGATATTGTCGTAGCCGTCATAGTTCGCGATCAGATAGTACCGCCCGTACACCGATACGAGCTGGTAGGGGCTAACGCTATAAGGCTCCTCGCGCCGCGGGTGCAGCGCTTTATCGATTCCAAAATCATGGTATGTGAACGAAACCCGCCGCTTATTGTCGATCGCCTCGTCCAGTATGTCGATATTGAGAAACAGCATCTCGTTGTATCCGCGGGGCCATTCGCAGGCACACTGCACGTGGCGCATACGCTTCTCAAAGTAGACCGACGACTGCCGACGCAGCTTGTCGATGAGCTGCCGGGCCTGCGTGGCGGGAATAAGACGCGAGGAAAGCACGCCGTCGATGAGTAGCCGCAGCTCGGGCTGCGTGAATTCACGCTCGCGCAGGAAGTAGCCCGTTCCGTTCTCGCGGTATCCGGCTATGTCAAAACCCGCTTCCTGTAGAAGCGCGATATTTCGGGAAATAGCCTTGCGCTCGCATTCCATGCCGTATTCATCTCGTATCCTGTCGATGATATCCTGTGAATTGAGGCGATGATCAGTGTCGGAATATCTCCTGAGAACCTCCAGCACATACAGTATCAGCAGCTTTTTCGGCGTATCGGACATCGTGCTCACCCCTCATACGCTCGCAGCGGGATAAAGTGTCGTATTTATTATATATGGGAGCGCTTTCCATAGCAAGTGCCAATCGCCAAATACGGGAAATTTGCGACAAAACGCCGCCACGGCAACTCCTATATCTTGTAAACCCGCCGCGTATGATGTATTATAGGAGCGGACATATGCCGTTTCGCGCTCCCGAGGGATTGGGACGCACTCCCCTTTACGCGGATATTATGGAGGTGTGAGTCATGCTGGTCAGAAACTGCGCCGGCGGCATCGTGTTTGCGGGCGGCAAAGCGTTGCTACTGCGCAATGAGCGCAGCGAATGGGTCTTGCCCAAGGGACCGATCCCCGAAGGCGCGCTTTCAGCCGACAGCGCCCTCGCGCATGTGCTTGAGCAGACGGGGGTTCGCGCCCAGGTGGTGGGCACTGTCGGGGAAACCTCGTACGAATTCTACTCCACGTCCCGAAAAACGCCCGTCAACAACCGCATACTCTGGTACCTCATGCGCTCTCCCGACGACTCGCTGCGCCTCAATGAGAGCATGGGGATCGTGGACGGAGGGTATTTCGACCGGTACACGGCGCTCTCGCTTATCACATACAGCCAGGACCGCGGGCTGCTGGTCCGTGCGTGGGAGCAGGCGGGGGAGCGCGCAGACAGCCCGTAACGCCGCCCGGCCGAAACGGAATTGAACGGCGGCCGGATATATGGTAGAATACAGTATCCCCTGAAGATGGAGTGATTGCATGTCCGGGCATTCAAAGTGGGCGAACATACGCCGTAAGAAGGAAAAAAGCGACGCCAAGCGCGGAAAGATATTCACAAAGCTGGGCCGCGAGCTGGCGGTCGCCGTTCGGGAGGGCGGCCCCAATCCCGATACCAACAACAAACTCAAGGATGTTATCGCCAAGGCTAAGGCGGCCAACATGTCGAACGACAACATAATGCGCAGCATCAAGAAGGCGTCCGGTGAGGCGGGTAACGTAACATACGACGAGGTGCTCTACGAGGGTTACGGCCCCTCGGGCATCGCGTTCATGGTGGAGGCGATGACCGATAACCGGAACCGTACCGCCGCCGAAATACGCCATGTATTTGACAAGTCGGGCGGACAGATGGGTCAGTCGGGCAGCGTCGCCTGGATGTTCGAGCGCAAGGGCGTGCTCATCGTGGAGAAGACGGAGGGCACGGACGAGGACACGGTCATGATGGCGGCGCTCGAGGCGGGCGCGGAGGACATGCAGTCCGAAGAGGACGTATTCGAGATACAGACCGTCCTCACCGCTTTCGGGGGCGTTCGCACAGCGCTCGAAGAGCAGGGCATGAACATCCTTTCCGCGGAGCTTGAGTGGATCCCCCAGTCCCGCGTGGATGTGGACGGGGAAGCGTCCGAGAAGCTTGAAAAGCTCATTGACATGCTCGAGGACAGCGACGACGTACAGAGCATCTACCATAACGCGAACATCGACGCATGATCGCTCCGGTCTGAGGGATCAGCCCGGACGTATAATCATAATGACAAATGCCGAGGATGGCGTAAAAAGGGAGTCTGCCCATGACTGTCAAATGCGAATACAAGATCTGTGAGAACACAATCTTGCTGTCGGCCCCGCAGGGACTCAACCTTTTGCCGGGGCGCATGATTCGTATGATGATCGCGAACATTGAAACAAAGTACCAGATATACGAGTACTCCGAGGTGCGCGGCATGAAAAACGCCGAGGCGATGGAGGACGTGGTAGGCATAGCGCCGCTCTCCGGCAGCGTTCCGGGGTGGCTTTCAGGCGGCCAGAAGCTCGTGGTTTTTCAAAAGCCGCATCCCAGCCTTTATAACGCGAACTTCATCAAGCTCACCGACGAAGAGGTGGAGAGCTTCCGGGCGGCCCTTCCGCCTGGCGAGGAGTTCATTGAGGCCGACTATACAGTGTCCATGCCTCCGGACTTCTTCATGCTCGTGACGCAGGACATCCGCCCATTCATAGACGTCATCACGCACCTGAAGCTGTCGTCATTCCCGGCCGTTCGGGAGGCCGCGGCCCGGCTGGGCATCGCGGCGATCACGATATACGATGAGGCCGATATGATGGTCGAAATGAACGAACCGGGATTCCGGGAGCTGCTGCTCACCGATGTAGACCGCTGGCTGGGGCCGCCGCAGACTGTCGACTCACTGGATATATAGACCTAACCGGCTAAGCCGGTTTTTTCATGCGGGCCGGTTCCGGCCCCGACACCAAAGAAAAGGAGACACATCTCTTGCCGACCGATATCGAAATCGCCCGCCAGGTTTCGCCGCTGCCGATCATGAAGATCGCGGAGAGCCTGGGAATCTCCGCGGACGAGCTTATACCCTACGGCTACACAAAGGCCAAGATCAGCGCGCGCGTATACGAGCGCCTTCACGAGCGTCCCGACGGCAAGCTGATCCTTGTTACGGCGATCAATCCCACTCCGGCCGGAGAGGGAAAGACGACGACCTCGGTGGGGCTTGGCGACGCGCTGCGCCGTCTGGGCCGCAGCGTGTGCGTGGCGTTGCGCGAGCCGTCGCTTGGCCCGGTATTCGGCAGCAAGGGAGGAGCTGCCGGAGGCGGCTGGGCGCAGGTAGTGCCGATGGAGGATCTTAATCTCCATTTCACCGGCGATATGCATGCCGTATCCTCCGCGCACAATCTGCTCTCCGCTATGCTAGATAACCATATCTATCAGGGCAACGCGCTGGACATCGACCCCGGAACGATAACATGGCGGCGGGTCATGGACATGAACGACCGGCAGCTGCGCAGCATCCAAAGCGGTCTGGGGAACAAGGGCGGCGTTCCCCGGGCGGACGGCTTCGATATCACCGCCGCGTCCGAGGTGATGGCGGTATTCTGCCTTGCCTCCGACCTCATGGATCTTAAGCGCCGCCTGGCACGCATACTCGTTGCCCGCTCCCGGGACGGTAGACCGATAACCGCGGGAGACCTTCATGCGGCCGGGGCGATGACGGCGCTGCTCCGGGACGCGTTTGCGCCCAATCTCGTGCAGACGCTCGAGCACACACCCGTGCTCGTACACGGCGGGCCATTCGCGAACATCGCGCACGGCTGTAACAGCATCGTCGCCACGCGGCTGGCCCTCAAGCTCGCCGATTATGTGGTCACCGAGGCGGGCTTTGGCGCGGACCTTGGCGCTGAGAAATTCATGGACATCGTATGCCCGGCAGCGGATTTCGCTCCGTCGGCGGTGGTCATCGTGGCCTCGATACGGGCGCTTAAGTACCACGGCGGCGCGGACAGGGACGATCTGACGCGCGCGGATCCGGACAGCGTGCGGCGCGGCGTGGCCAATCTCGAAAAGCACGTCGAAAACATGACCGGCATGTTCGCCCGTCCGGTGGTCGTGGCGATCAACCGCTTCGCGTCTGATACCGAGGAGGAGCTCGAGGCCGTGACCTCCGCGTGCCGCGCGATGGGAGTACGCGCGGAGGTCTGCGAGGTCTGGGGCCGGGGCGGCGCGGGCGGCGAGGCGCTGGCCCGCGAGGTGCTCCGCCTGACCGGGCAGACCGCGCCTCCGCTTCCCAGACTGTACGATCCCCGCCAGCCGATCCGCGAGAAGATACGCCGCATCGTGGTCGACTGCTACGGTGGGGGCGACGTCACGTACACACCCGAAGCGCTCCGCACAATCGATGCGATCGAGGCGATGGGCTATGCGGATCTTCCGGTCTGTATGGCCAAAACGCAGTATTCACTGTCCGACCGCCCCAAGCTTGTCGGCCGGCCGAGAGGCTTTACGCTGCGCGTGCGAGATATTCGGGTCAGTGCCGGGGCGGGGTTCCTGGTGGCGATCACCGGGACGATAATGACGATGCCCGGCCTTCCAGCCCAGCCGGCGGCAAACACGATCGGTATGACGCCCGAGGGCCTCATATACGGTTTGTTCTAGGAGGGAGTAAGTTGGCGCTTATAAGCCCGCTTCCATATATGCTCAAAGCCCGCGAAAAGGGCGTGGCCATCGCGGCGTTTAACATACACAATCTCGAAACCCTGCAGGCGGTAGCTGAGGGTGCGGCCCGGCTGCGCGCGCCGGTCATCGTGCAGACCAGCCCCGGCACGCTCACGCACATGGGACTTGCGTATGTCGCGGCATGCTGCCGCGTCGCGTCGGATCAATATGGCGTGCCCATCGCGCTGCATATGGATCACTGCCGGGATTTTGATACGCTGGTGCGCTGCCTGCGGGCGGGCTACACGTCGCTCATGGTGGACGCAAGCCACCTGCCGTTTGCCGAGAACGTCGCGCTGACGCGGCGGGTGGTTGAGATGGGCCGCGCCGCGGGCATTCCGGTCGAGGCGGAGCTGGGCCGGGTGGGCGGCACCGAGGACGATCTCACGGTGGACGAGCGCAGCGCGGCGTTGACCGATCCCGGGCAGGCCGAGGAATTCGCGCGCATTACAGGCGTAGACACGCTGGCTGTCGCGATCGGTACCGCTCACGGCGTATACAGGGGCGAGCCCCAGCTTGACTTTGCCAGACTCTCCGCGATTAGGGAGCGGGTTTCGATACCGCTCGTGCTGCACGGCGCGTCGGGCGTGCCCGACGAGGCGGTACGGGAGGCCCTGCGCCGGGGCATCGCGAAGGTCAATATCGCAACCGAGATAAAACTCCCGATGGCCGCCGCGATCCGCGAGGCGCTCGCCGACCCCGGGCAGAGCGATCCCCGCGTCTATCTGGGACGCGCGCGCGACGCGGTGCGCGACACGGTCGAGCGCAAGATCCGGCTGTGCGGCTGCGAAGGGCTGGCCGATTCTCCGTTACCGTAAAGAATCCCGCCGCGCCAGCGGCGGGTTATTATTGGAGGAGTCATTATGCAAAAACCTGATTTTCTGGTGGAGGTCTCCGCCCGGCACGTGCATCTCTGCCGCGCCGACATGGATATCCTGTTCGGAGAGGGCTCCGAGCTTACCGTCAAGCGCTATCTGTCCCAGCCGGGACAGTTCTTGAGCGAGGAGCGCGTGGATGTGGTCGGCCCCAAGCGGACGCTGGCAGGCGTATCGATACTGGGCCCGCTCCGGCCCGAAACGCAGATCGAGGTATCGATGACCGACTGCTTCACGCTGGGCGCAATCGCCCCGGTACGCGAGTCGGGCAAGACCGAGGCCACGCCCGGCGTGAAGCTGGTAGGCCCCTGTGGAGAGATAACGCTGGATCACGGGCTCATCGTCGCTAAGCGCCATGTCCATATGCGTCCCGAGGACGCAGAGGCGTTTGGCGTCACCGACAAGCAGATCGTTTCGGTGTCGGTCGACACCCCCCGTCCGGTTACGTTCGGCGACGTCGTGGTGCGCGTGAGTCCCAACTATGCGCTGGCGATGCACGTGGATACCGACGAGGGCAACGCCGCGGGCATCGGCCGGGAAGGGTGCCGTGGCTGCATCGCGGAGTAAAACCAGGCGCAAATGTACCCAGGGCCCCCGCGGGGGCCCTGGGTATTTATCTGGGTACAGCGCTTCCTTACCGCTCCGCAAGCGAGCGGACGGCGGCGCAAATTGCGCCGAGCTGGTACTCCCGCGAGTAGCGCGTGATGGGGATCCGGTCATGTATGACCGCCCGCATATGCTGCATCGCCCGCTCCATTTGCTCCATGCAGGTTACGGTTCCGCCCCCTCCCCCGCCTGCCGCCGCCACGCACACGACCGGCTTGCCGCAGAGGCGGCTTTTTTCTCCCGCCGTGGCCTCGCAGCGCCGCAGCCGGTCGAAAAATACCTTGTGGACCTCGCTGGGCTCTCCCCAGTAGACCGGAGTCACCGCCACCAGCGCATCTGCCTGCGCGATCTGCCGCTGCAGCGCGTCGAAATCGTCCCCTATGCAGCATACGTGCGATTGCCGGCATGTCCCCCATCCGTCGCCGCAGGCCCGGCACCGCTCCAGCGTATGTTCATTCAGGCTGATCCAGCGGCACACGGCCCCGGCATCTTCCGCGCCCGCCTTCGCGGCACGGGCGCAGGCCGCCGTCAGGCCATCGTCGTTGGGGCTGGATGAAAGGATCAGTATGTTTTTCATAGTAGCTCCCCCCTGCAGACGCTTCGTGTAGTCCTATGCAAATAGTACCATCTTTCGCCTGAGGTGGCAAATCCATGAGATGCGTACAGAGGTCTGGCCGCTCCCCTTTGCCTGTTAATCCGCTGGCTCCCCCGCCGTCCGCATACGCCGCTCGGCCAGCAGCAGATCTACCATGCGCCCGTAGCTCATGACGCCGTCCTGCTGCTTGTTGGACTGCAGATAGGAATTGTTGATCTGCGTCGCGGTCTCGGCGACCGGCCCCTTGAACTGATCCCAGAAGACGCTGCGCGCCCACAGATCGCGCCTGATTCCCTCGCTGTAGAGCGCGTGAAGCGTGCGGTGCGCGTCCTGATCCGCGCCGTAAAGCGCGTTCATAGAGTGTATAGCCGCCAGCAGCAGTCCCGAATACGCAAGATACGCGTCGTCTGAAGCACGGCATGCCATAAACGCGATAAAATTGGCCTCGTCCTCCCGGGCAAAGCCCCG
>JAAYXU010000130.1 GCA_012515725.1 Clostridiales bacterium
CCCGGCCTGCTGACGCGGGCCTCCCGTGCTCATTTTTCCCTTTGGCGATAGCTGTGGCTGGAGTAGGTACGATGAGCAGCAGAGCCAGCAGCGCGATCAACCATTTTCCTTTCATTTCAAAGTCCTCCTTTTATAAGTTCATGTGTCGTCAGTCCGGCCTGCTCGATGAGTGAAATGCAGTACTCCCTGAGTAGCAGCGCGTCTTCCTTGAGCGCGTCCATCAGTCCTCCTTCGTCCTCGACGACCTGATCCATACCGAAATCGTATACCGCCCTCGATATGAGATCCCCCGAGAAGTAGTACAGGTATGTAAACCGGTTCTCGGCGTAGCTGTATACGAATATTTCCTCCTCCGACTCACCCGATGCCATCCGCGCGAAGCTGCCCGTTCCGGATACGAAGAGCTCTGTGTACTCGGTATCATCCTGCACGCATTTGCGGGCGTAGTTCCCCGATATCGGCTGGAATGAAATGGACGCCAGTTTCTCCTCAACAGTTATGACGGATGCCGAGGAAGCCGCGGCCGCCCTTGTCTGCGTAGGCCGCGCGGTCTGTCTAGCCACGCTTACGGCGGGTATCTCCTCATCCTCGAGGTTCGGGATGCGGACCGACGTACAGCCCCCGAGCAGGGCCAGCGCCAGTACGACTGGTAACAGCTTTCTCATCAGACGCTTCCTCCGTATGCCATGATAGTACGCCCGGAATCCGGCAGAATCATCGGAGAATTGTGTGAAAATGTGTGATTATGCCATCGCATTTATTTTAATCGCCATCGGTGGTATTATTATATCGTACCGGACAAGCCGGAAGGCGGAAGAAAGGGCGGCGCGGCGTGGCTACCATAGCGATCGTGGACGACGAGAAGGATCTTCTGACCCTGCTTGAGCGCTATCTTGCGGAGGAAGGCTACGCTGTGAAAACATTTGAGAGCGGCGAGCAGGCGCTTGAGGCCATCGGGGACGCTGTCGATCTCTGGCTGCTCGATATCATGCTCAGCGGGCAGATCAGCGGATTCGACCTCATACGCATGATACGGGAGAAGGCTCCCGCTCCCGTAATATTCATGTCGGCCCGCAGCCAGCAGCTCGACCGGATCATGGGGTTGGAGCTTGGCAGCGATGATTATATTCCAAAGCCCTTCTCCCCCCGGGAGCTGGTGCTCAGAGTCCGAAATGTACTCCGGCGCACAGCCTCGCCGCCGCAGGAAGGCATGCGCGTGGGCCCGTACACTGTAAACGCAGCGGGGCGCACCGTATTTTGCGAGGGCGCCGCGGTAGATCTTACGAGCAGGGAAATGGACCTGCTGCTCCTTCTTGCCGGCCACAGGAATCAGGCGTTTACACGAGATCAACTCCTCACCGGCGTATGGGGGCCCGACTACTTCGGCTCCGACCGGGTCGTCGACGACCTCATCAAAAGACTGCGCCGGAAGATGCCGGCGCTCGACATCGAGACCATATACGCATACGGGTACCGGATGAAATGATAAGCAAGCTATCGCTTCCCAGACAGATCGCGCTCGTGTTCACGCTGGCGTACGTACCGGCGGTCCTCATGATCGGTATTTTCATCGTGGGGAACCTGCGCGCCGTCTATCGCGACGCGCTCTATGATAGCCTGGAAGCCGAGGGAAATTCCGTCTGGAAGCAGGTGAATCCCGACGCCTACGAGACCGCCGAGAACATGGCTTCGATCAGGTACGCGAGCCGCAGGGGCACCTACAAGTCGTCCGGCAACCTGGACCAGTATATAAGTGACGACTCGGTGCCGCTCCTCATCGGCAAGGCGCTCACGCAGGAAGCGCCCGAAGGGCGCTACGTGAACCGGATAGAGGGAAATATCATCTATTACGTGGTACTTAATCGCCGCGGGTACTTCAGCATCCGCGAGCATGACGTCGTCATCGTGCTGACCGATATGACGGCGCTGCGCCGCATGGTGCGCGCCGCCTCGGTGCGGCTTTTCTGGGCGTGCCTGGCCGCGCTGGCGCTGGGCGCGTGCATACTCTATCTGTGGGCGCGGCTCCTGGCGCGCGATATACGCGGGATCCGGGACAGCGTGGCGGCCATGGGCGTCGACCACTACAGGACGCGCCTGCGCACCGCCCGGAGCGACGAGCTGGGCGACCTTACGCGCAGCATCGAGGTCATGCGGGAGCGCATCATCGAGCACGAGCGCAGCCGCCAGACGGTCATACAGGGCGTCAGTCATGATCTCAAGACGCCGATCGGCGTCATCAGTTCCTACGCGATCGCCATCAAGGACGGTATGTGCGACCCGATCGAAGCCGCCGACGTAACGCTGCGGCAGACGCGGCGGCTGACCGACAAGGTGACCAAACTCCTGCACCTGACACGGCTGGGGTACCTGAACATCGAGCGGATCAAGGCCGAAAGCGTCCCTATGAACCGGCTCATCTCGGAGCTCATACCGGGATACTCGCTGCAGACGCAGGCCGCGATCGAATCCGAAACCCAAGAGGTTCACTTCAGGGGCGACGAGGAATCCTGGCGCATCGTGCTGGAAAATATAATGGACAACGCCGTCCGCTACGCCGCTTCGCGCATCGTCATCACGCTCTCCCAGGGAGCGCTCACGATATGGAACGACGGAAAGCCCATCCCCGAGCAGGAGATTCCAAACCTTTTTCGCGCGTATGAAAAGAGCCGGGAAGGGAAATTCGGGCTGGGGCTTTCTATCGTCCGTCAGACAGCCGAGCTATTCGGGTACACGGCGTCGGCCGAGAACGCCGACGGCGGCGTCCGGTTTACGATCCGCGAGGCGGCTGCGGACGACGCGCCATCGGCGCAGTAGCGGAACTTACGACAGGAGAGCATCAACCAGCTTCCCGACATCGGCTATATAGACTCTGCGCGTGTTCCCATGATACCCATTGAAAACAATATAGCGATATGACTGATCCCAGGCCGGATGGGGATCCACCCGGAGTGCCCTGTCATACGGAGTCCTGGTGAGAATGCGGACCAGTTCGTACTCTTTCCCCTCTGGCAAAGTCACCAGGCGAATAGGCACGCTGCCATCCGGATGTGCGCCATATTCACTATTGTATGAGTCGGTAACGATGAGTCTCTCAGATACATGCATCGACGGGTGCCCGGATCCGGCTACGTCATCCAATAGCGCCCTGTATTCCGCCCCGTCGTATCTGGTGCTTGTAAACCGCAATCCATTACGGAATATGTTTAGATTCATTGTTATGTGCTCGCCGTCGGGGTGCCAGTTCATATGATGTCCGCCTTTACCCCACTCTTCATATGAGATGGGTATACGAATATCCTTGCCGTCCGCGTCGCACGTAACGACGCATTGCAGTCTCTTCTCGCCCGACAGCCATCGGAAGCACATCATTAAACGGCTGTCGTCTTTGTTCCATTTACATTGGAAGAAGAAAAACTCTCCGCCCCTGAGCTGCTGAAAACAGGCAAACCGCTCCACAATGTCTTTCGCGGTGAGCAGCAATCTGCATTCTCCGGTTTCCACATCGGTTATATATATGCCATCCGAATCGGACGGCTCGGAATAACGCGGCACAAGATGGTCGGGTATCACAACTCCGTATCCTTTTTGCGAAAAGCGCGATCTGACCGCACTGGGCGACGCGACAAACCGTCCGCTGTGGGATACCTCAAAAACGCACCCCTCGAGCAGCCGTTTCCGCCCGGAAAACGGATTCATGCAGACGCCGAAAGCTTCCCATGTCCCGGTATCCACATCGTTAAAAAATAACTGTGTATCGTCCGCGCCCCATTGTACGTTCGCGCCAACCTGAGGCTCCCATCCCGCGGTTTCCGATACGACGCGTTCTTCCCCCGTTTCAAGGTCGATAAGTATCACTTGTCCCCCGTCTCCCGGCTGCGGATCTCTGTCCTCAAACGGCAGCCGGAAAGCCGCCAGATACCTGCCCGAGGGACTAATCGGTGAGGTGCCGAAAAACCGGTGAATCGTTCTTCCGGTATTCGGCGTGACGCATCTTACCTCCACGAGAGGATCATATTCTCTGTAGACCGGGAATTTGTCCGAGAGCTTCATTCATTTGACCTCCACTCTATTAACCCTTTAGTGAACCTATCATGACGCCCTGTACGAAATATTTCTGTACGAACGGATATATGCACATAATGGGCGCGGTCGCCACGACGATCAGAGAGTATTTGAGAAGCTCGGCCAGCCCCTGCCGCGCGATCGCCATTTCGGGATCTACGACATCGTTGATGTCGATGCGGCTTTGTATGAGTATTTTGAGGAAACCCGGCAGCTATAAAACCCGGCTGAGCGTCGAAGATAGAATATATTACGCGCTGGCCTACGCCTGTATCTTCATTCTCGTGCTGGCGGTCGCCTATCCGCTCATCTATGTTGTTTCGGCGTCTTTTTGTCGAAAGCCAGCGGATGGAGCTGGCCGAGCGGCTGGTCTGCCACACCCACCATCCGATCACCGACATCGTGGCCGAGTGCGGCTATA
>JAAYXU010000131.1 GCA_012515725.1 Clostridiales bacterium
TATCAGTCCATCGATCACTTGGGTGATTACTGTATTCCGTTTTAGCTGTTTTCTCGTCATTGTTATCTTTTCCATAGAGACATTTTATCAAGATAATATACAGAGACAATATCACAAGATAACAACAGGGTTTCCCGCTTTCATCTTGACCCGGGTTCATATGAGCGATACACTATACACGATCGGGGAGTGAGGGAAGGCGCACTATGAGAAGGACTGCGATCGTGACCGGCGCGAGCCGGGGCATCGGACGGGGCATAGCCGCCGTGCTGGCCCGTGAGGGATACGACCTGTGCATCAGCTATCGGAGCGAGGCAGGCGAGGCACAGGCCGTACAGGAGGAGCTGCAGGCCGCCTGCGGGGTGAAATGCCATGTGGTGCAGGCCTCTCTGGAGGATCCGGCGGTACCCGCGCAGTTTGCCAGGCGGGCGATCGAGCTGCTGGGGCACGTGGACCTGCTGGTGAACAATGCCGGGGTGACACGGAAAGGCGCGGCACACGAACTGCAGGACGCGGTGCTGGATCACCTCATCAATCTGAACTTCCGGGCGTATATCGTGCTCATGCGGGAGGTTTCCGCGCATATGGCGGCTGCGGGGATCCGGGGCAACATCGTGCATATCACGTCCAGCAGGGGACAGCGGGCCTATCCCGGCGACGGGATATACGGGGGTCTGAAGGCCGCAGTTCACCGCGCGGCGCAGTCTGCGGCGCTTGATCTGGCTCCATTCGGGATCCGCGTCAACTGCGTGGCTCCGGGCGCGACCCGCGTTCGCTTTGGTCCCGCTACCGACGAAGCGAGCGATATACTGGGCCGCCGCATCCCGCTGGGACGCCTGGGACTTCCCGAGGACGTCGGACACGCTGTCGCGTATCTGGCATCGGATAGGGCTTCCTACATAACCGGCGAGGTGCTGCGGGTGGACGGCGGGCTGATACTGCCCGGCATGCCCGAGCGCCGCGACTATCCGGGAAGCTGGACATAAGACCACAGAACGGGCGGGCGTCGTCCGCTGCGACAGGAGGAGTAGCAATGTCACTGAAAATCACGCGCACCCGCGCTATCGCGACCGCGCCCGCCGGGATTCCGCTGGTCGTCGTAAGGGTCGAGACCAACGAGCCCGGTCTGTACGGCCTTGGCTGCGCCACGTTCACACAGCGGTGGAAGACCGTCGTGAACGCCGTCGAGGAGTACATGGACCCATTCCTGCGGGGCAAGGATCCCCGTAATATCGAGGACGTCTGGCACACGGCGATGGTCAGCGCGTACTGGCGCAACGGCCCGGTGCTCAATAATGCACTCTCGGGCGTTGACATGGCGCTGTGGGACATCGCGGGCAAACTGGCGTCGATGCCGGTGTACGCGCTGTGGGGCGGCAAGTGCCGCGAGGGCGTCGCGGTGTATACCCACGCCGGGGCACGCGAGCTTCCCGAGCTCATGGACAGGGTGCAGCGGATGATTGAGGAAGGGTTTTTCAATATCCGCTGCCAGCTTGGCCGTTACGGGGGCGAGGGGCACGCTATCAATAAGCCCGACGGCGCGCCCGAGGGCGCTTACTACGATCCCAACCGCTATGTCATGGAGACGCTAGATATGATGGCGGCGTTGCGGGAGCGGTTCGGCTACGACGTGCGCTTCCTGCATGATGTACACGAGCGCCTGCCGCTCGTCGACGCGCTCTATATGGCCCGCGAGATGGAGCGGTACAGGCTCCTTTTCCTCGAGGATCTGCTCCAGCCCGAGCAGGTTGACGGGTTCAGGCTGATACGCTCGGCGTGTGCGACGCCGCTGGCGATGGGGGAGCTTTTCAACCACCCGCTGGAATGGCGCACCCTCGTCACCGAGAAGCTCATCGATTTCATACGGGTGCACGTAAGCCAGATCGGCGGCGTCACACCGGCGCGCAAGCTGGCCGCGCTGTGCGAGTGCTTTGGCGTGCGCACCGCATGGCACGGCCCCGGCGACGTGTCGCCGGTCGGCCATGTGGCCAATCTGCATCTGGACATCGCGTGCCCTAACTTCGGCGTACAGGAGTGGAGCGGGCTGCGCGACCCGCTGCCCGAGGTATTCCCTGGCTGTCCGGAGCTTCGCCGGGGCTATGTGTACGTGAACGATCAACCCGGATGGGGGATCGATATCGACGAGGAGAAAGCCGCACGGTATACGTGCCCAGAAACGCTACCGATGTGGACGATGGCCCGCTGGCCCGACGGTACTTCCTTTACCCCGTAAGGGGCAATTTGGAGCATAAGAAAAGTTCGCCCGCTTTTGGAATAATCCCAACGGCGGGCGGACTTTTTGCGCGACTCCGTTATTTCTTCATCGTCCTGATATAACCGAGTCCCCACTCGTCTCGGCCGGTCAGCAGATTTGCGGCGGCCAGCGTGTCCATCACATCCGCGTCGCAGGGATTGACGATCGCCAGGTTCAGCCCCGCGGCGGCCAGCATCGCCAGATACGTCCTGTTGAGGATCGGACGGCCCGGCAGACCGAAGGAGACATTGGACACCCCGGCCACCGTAATGAGACCGCGCTCGCGGCACATCCCGGCGAACCGGACCGCTTCGGGAGCGACCGACGGGTCGGACGCGGCCGCCATCACCATGACGTCCACCACGACGTCGGTGGGGGAGAGTCCGTAGCGCGAAGCGGCACCCAGCATCGTTTCCAGCACCGCCATGCGCTCCTCCGCCTTTGTGGGGGGCAGCCCGTCTCCCATGGGCAGCAGTATGGGCGTAGCTCCGTAGCGGACGCAGAGGGCGAGCAGCCGCTCCATGCTTTCGGGCTTGGCAGTCACGGCGTTCATGAGCGCGCGGCCGGGGTAGCGGCGCAGCGCGGCCTCCATCGCGGATGGATCGCTCGTATCGATAGCAAGCGGCAGCGGCGTCATCGCTGAGAGCTGTTCGACCGCGCCAGTCAGCGCGGCCGCTTCGTCGGTTTCGCCAGTGCCGCAATTTACGTCCAGGATCGGCGCTCCGGCCTGCTTTTGCTCCCGGGCCAGATCGAGCGCCACGCTGTAATCGCCCTCGCGCAGCGAGCGGCGCAGGGCGGGTTTACCGGTGGGATTGATCCGCTCGCCGATCGGGATAAGCGGCATGACGGGTGACAGCATGACCACCTGCCGGGAACTGGAAACACAGGCTGGTCGGCGGCTGACCGAAGGGGTCGCGTATCCGTCCAGCGCCGCGCGCAGCGTGCGGATATGGTCGGGCCCCGCGCCGCAGCACCCTCCTACGATATGGACTCCGGCCCGCAGTATTCCCGCGAACCCGGACGCGAACTCTTCCGGGCCCATCGGAAACACCGTTGCGCCGCCTTCAAGGCGCGGGACACCGGCGTTCGGTTTGGCAAAGAGCGGCGTTCCGGCCACAGAGCGCATCGCGGCGATGACGGCGCACATCTCGGCGGGCCCCGATGAGCAGTTGGCTCCGACCACGTCGGCTCCGGCGGCGGTCATCGCGAGCGCCGCCGCCTCGGGTGTGACGCCGGTCAGTGTGCGGCCGCCCTCGAAGGTCATGCTGGCCACAATTGGCAGATCGCACTCGTCACGTACCGCCAGTATCGCTGCGCGTATCTCCGAGAGATCCATAAACGTCTCCAGCACGAAAAGATCCGGGCCGGCGGATAGCAGCGCCCGCACCTGCTCGCGGTATACGCTGATCGTTTCGTTAAATGAGAGGTCCCCAAGCGGCGCGATGAACCGGCCGGTAGGACCGAGGTCGGCCGCTGCCAGCACGCCGTTTGCCGCCACGCTGCGGGTCAGCGCGGCGAGCCGCGCGTTTATGTCGGCCACGCTGCCGCCCAGCCCGAATCCCTCGAGTTTGAGACGGTTAGCGCCAAATACCGGCATCAGCAGAATCTGCGCTCCGGCGTCCACGTATTCCCGCTCAAGGGCCATGAACACATCCGGATGATCCAGTATCCACTGCTCGGGACAGACGCCCGCGGGCATGCCGCGGCGGGAGAGCTCCGCGCCCGTCGATCCGTCGGCCAGCAGCGGGCCGCTCAGTACGCGGCTTACGAGTTCCTGCCTGGTCATGGCTTTGCCTCCTTTGCTTGCGCCGCGCGCAGGCGGGCGATGATTTTCTCGATAAGTCCGATCCGGTTAAAAGGAGTGATTATATAAAGCCCGTCGGCCACTGCGAGGGCTTTTTCGCCGATGTCGGCCGTGTAGGCCACGCTGACCTCTTCGGCCTGCTGTCTGTCCATGCCGGGCGTAAAGAGCTCGGTCAGCGCGTCGGGCACCGTAATCCCCGGCACCTCGTTTTGCAGAAACAGCGCGTTGCGGCGGCTGACGGCGGGCATCAGTCCCGCGAATATCCGGCAGCCCTCGGGTAGGCCCAGCTCCTTCAAGCGAGCGATGGCCTCAGCGTCAAAAACAGGCTGCGAAAAGAATGTCCGCGCACCGGATTCGGCCTTGCGCTGCATGCGCCGCCCCTCCGCGGGCAAGCGCGCGGCATGGGGATTGCAGGCGGCGGCCAGCTCGAGCGGATCGTCGCGGAAAACGGTTTGGTTCAAGGTATCCGCGAGCGCCAGCAGACCGTAGGAATGCGTATTAAACACCTCGCGTATTTCGTCGCGGGAACCGGCGGCGACCGGGTCGCCCGTCACCATCAGTACGTTGCGCACACCGCAGGCCCACGCGCCCAGCAGATCCGCACGCAGTGCGATCAGGTTGCGGTCGCGGCACGCCAGATGGGCCATCGCGGGGATACCCACTTCCCGGACGACGAGTCCCGCCAGCATCAGGGAACTCATACGGCTGCGGCCCAGCGGCGAGTCGGGCAGTGTGATGAGGCTCACGCCCGCATCCCTGAGCCTTGCCGCGGCCTCCAGGACGCCCGCGACGCGGCCGTCCTGCGGCGGCTCCAGCTCGACCGCCACGGGCTTTCGCAGCGGCGTCGCGGCCCGAGAGTCTGGCGTCTGAGGAGCGGGGCGGCGCGCCGTAGCCGGTATCCGTTTCTTGCGGGGAATCGGCTCCTCCAGCGCGCGCGCCATCGCGGCGATATGACGGGGCGTGGTGCCGCAGCATCCGCCGGGGAGCCGTATGTCCAGCGCACGCATACGCAGCGCGGCCTCGCCGAAATAGTCCGCGCCCGCGGAATACTGCATCCGGCCGCCCTCGACATGGGGGTATCCGGCGTTTGGCAGCGCTGACACCGGACGGGCGAAGGGGCGGGGAAGGCCCTCCATCAGTGTCATGAGGTGAGCCGGTCCGCTTCCGCAGTTGAATCCGATCGCGTCGCACGGGAGAGCATTCATCGCGGTCCACAGATCGTGGAGCCCTATGCCCTGCCGCGTGTTTCCGTCGGGTAGAACAGTGAACTGGCACAGTATGAATACCGAAGGATCCAGACGGCGCAGATACGCCGAGCCGATCGCGGGCAGCTCGGGGGCGGACCATGTTTCGAACACAAAATGCCGCGCTCCGGCGGCATACAGCGTATCGAGCATACGCAGCAGCGCGTCGGACTGCTGCTCCGGCGTCAGCTCGAGGCTGTCAGAGGTATGGGAGGAAAGCGGGCCGATCGAGGCCGCGGCGAACGCGTCGTACCGGGCCGCGGCGTCCGCGGCCAGCGTGAAGCCGACTCGGAGCGACTCGTTCACGGCGCTCTGGGCCATGGCCGGGTGGTGTGGATGGGCGGCGAATGTGTTGGCGCGCACGACACGCGCACCGGCCTCCAGATATTCCCGGTGTATCGCGGTGACCGCCGCAGGATCGTCCAGGTTGGCAAGCTCCGCGCACACCGCGTCCCGGCCTGTGATCTGCTGGAAATAGGTTCCGAACGCGCCGTCCATGAGCAGCGGTCCCGCCGTCAGGAGGCTGCGAATATCGGGCATCGGGAGTACTCCTTTCAGGGTGTAGCGTGGTATCAATATACAGTATCCGGTGGATGCTGTCAATGAACCGGGAGCACTACACAGGGCGAATTCATTTACTATCCAAATAAAACCAGCTCGAGGAAA
>JAAYXU010000132.1 GCA_012515725.1 Clostridiales bacterium
CGTCGCGACGCCGACCTTCTTGCCGTGGTAATCCGAGATCCGCCCCTCGGCGAGCTTCTTGATCTCCCAGAAATGCGATATGATATGCTCCGAGCCCGAGGCCGGACGCACACTGTCCCCGAGCCGCATCGCAAGGCCGGTCAGGACCAGCGCCTCCATGATCGCGCCCGCGGTCTCCTCGTCCTCCCGCGTCGTCCGGTCGGCCATCGATACGACGCGGCGCAGCGCTTCGCGAGTGATCGCGGCGATGTTTTCGCAGTAATACTCGCCGGTTACGACGCGGGATACGTTCCAGTCTACGAGCGCGACCGCCTTGGCGATCATGTCGCCAAAACCCGCGGATTTGAGCTCCGCCGGAGAGGCCGCCAGTATCCTCGTGTCGGCGATGATGACGCTGGGCTGACGCGCTTCGCGCGTCGTCTTAAAATTGTTCTCGGTAATAGGCGACGTGCCCGACGCGAACCCGTCCATCGAGGGCGCGGTCGCGAATATCGCGAACTCCCTGTCTGTCATGCGCGCCGCCAGGCGGCATATGTCGTTGAGTGAGCCGGTCCCGACCGACAGTATCCCGCGGTGTCCCGCCGCCAGCCGCGCGACTGCGTTCACGTCGGTGATGTCGGCGACGCGCAGGTTGTAATAGAGCTTGAGCTCATGGGTAAATCCGCCCTCAGACAGCACGTCCAGTATCCCGTCGGCCGCCCCTAGCGTGTTTTTATCGGCCACGACCAGCAGATCGGACGGAAACCCGTTTTCCCGCAGCAGCTGCGCGGTACGTGCCATAAGACCGCTCCCTATTTCCACGGCCCTAATGTCGGCCGTGTGGCGTCTGCCGCACGGACAGTCCTTCAGATTGTCTACGATGCTCTCGATATGCACAATTTCGCTCCTTTCCGCGCGCGCGGCGAAAAGCGACGCCGCGCCCCGGGATCTTATGATAATGGATATACACCGATATATCAACCGGGATATGTATGTATTAGCAAGGTAATAAGCTCTCTCCCTTGATCTAAAATAAAACCGACGATATAATGACCGCATATGAGACAGTTTGCCGGACAAAATCCGCTCCCGGGCCGGGCGTGGCCATGAACCTTAATTCTCCCGTCCGTCTTACGCTGCGGCTCGCGGCGTCCGCGCTGGTGTTTGCCTGCGCGGCGCGCGCCCTGTACAGGGGAGTTGGCATACTTCCCGCCGACGCGGCGGGCGGGCGTATGCTGGCCGCGGCGTGGCTTTTACTGCTCGCCGATCTGCTGGCCGCGCTCGTGGACAGGACGCGCTGGCAGAGCCCTGGCGGCGGGACGGCGTATACAGCGGAGCGGCTCGCGCGCGTGCGCCGCGAGGAGCGGCGAATACTTGCTTGGGCGCTCGTTATTTGGGCGGCGATCCTTACCGGCGGGCTGCTAACGCTCAGGCTCACGCCGCTTACCGGCGACTGGGCGCTCATCGCGGTGGCAGCGCTCATTCCCGCGGAAGCGGTTTTCTCGCGGTGGCGGTGCCCCTTCTCGCGGTGGCTTACCCACAGCCCCTGCTGCCGTATCTGCCGTCTGCGCGACTGGGGCGAGGCGATGGTGCTCTCGCCGCTGTGCGCGCTGCCCTCCCCGCTTACGTTCGCGCTGATCGCGCTCTCGCTCGCGGTACTTGTCCGGGGAGAACTGATTCGCCGCGCACAGCCCTGCCCGCCCGACTGCGGCTCATGCCCGGGTCCATGCGTTCGGCGGGAGCGGCGGTAGGGTTCAGCGGGCGGGGTATTTGACCGCGTTTTTTTCGGCCTTGTCGCAGACCGCGCGTGTAAGATCAATATCGAAGTGCTCGCATATCCGCACGAGATACCAGAATACGTCGGCCGCCTCCTCTCGAAGGTGCCCGAACGCCCGGCCGTCGTCGCGTACGCTGTCGGCCCGGTCGGAGTGAATCCACATAAATATCTCGAGAAGCTCTGCGGATTCGACCGCGAGCGCCATCGCCAGATCCTTCGCGTTCTCGCCGTCGGTCCAGCCGCGCTTGGCGGAGAAGTCCTGCACGGCGCGCCGCAGCTGCGCAACCGTTGTGTTTTCGTCGGTCATCGGGGCCTCCCACGCGGTCAGTCGGTTATCGTCAGATCGCCCAGCCCGCGCTCGCGCAGCCAGTCGCGGGCCTTGCGGACGAGATCGTCGGGCAGACTTCCGGGACTAGAAAGGTCCTCCATCGCCTGCTCGGTGTATTCAAACGGAAATATCGCGCGAACCGCGGACTTTTCCATTTTGCCCTCCTCAGAGACTTTCGGCTCCTGATAGGCGATGTAGCGCCATTCGTTGGACGGCATTCTGTAGAGCGTCAGCGCCGCGGGCGTAATGCGCTTAAAAAGCTCCCTGAACGCGCCGCCGTCCCGCCCGTAGCCTGCGTAGGCTACAAGCAGGTAGACCTTAACCTGATAGCTGCTCTCATGGATGCCGTAGACATTAAAGGAGCTCACATACGCGTCGGCATACCCGTACGCCTGGGGCAGCAGCGTGTGCAGCATCGACTCGATGCGCAGCATCAGCGGCCCGTCCCCGTCCGCGGGGACCCAGGTGAGCGGCTTGGCGTGAAGGGAGGCGTCCTTCATCCACAGATAGTACTCTATCTGGTAGTAGATCCATTCCGGGACCGTGAAGAAATACGACTCGCCCTCGGGCTGCGCGATGCGGTCGCCGTCGGACGCTACGGTCATCCGCGCGACCTCGCGGTTGTCCGCGTCGCGCAGCACGACGATGTTGTCCATCGGGACCTTCGCACCGCTTTCAAAACGCAGGCTTTCGTCGACCATCGCCTGAAGCAGCATCCCCGCGGCGGTCGCGTCGCTGATACGAACCTTGACACCCCGGGCGGTGTATACGTCGATCGCGAGGTTCCCCAGCCGGTCGTCGTCCTCCGGGGGCGCATGGTAGTCGGCCGACGTGGTCACCGTCGGAACCGAGGTGGGCGCTTCGGGCGCGACGAGCCCCGACACGTCGATATTCCCGCATCCGCACAGGAGCGCCGCGGACGCGAGTGCCGCCAGCAGTCCCGCAAACCGCCCGCTCACAGCGCGTCCTCCGGAAAGCCCGCGACCCTGTGGCGGCGCCGGATAATAAACCACACTGCGACCGCCGCCACCAGTACGCCGCCCAGCGCCAGGGCGGCGATACGGCTGTAGTCGGCCAGAAACACGACGATCGCGTCCAGATTGTTTCCCACCGCGCGGCCCGCCAGGAAAAGGAGCAGATTGTGCCCGAGCGCCGCGGCGGCGATGCACAGGTAGCAATGCGCTCTCTTCCAGCGCAGCGCGCCCCCGGTTATTATCGTGATGGCGTTGACGCCGGGTATGAACTTTGAGAAAAGAAACACATACTTTCCATACCGCTCCGCTATGCGCCGGGCGCTCTCGCGCGCGGCGCGGCCCGGGAGCCGAGCGGCGACCGCGGATCCAAGGAGCTTGCTTCCGCCGCGTCTGCCCAGCTCGAAAAGCGCGAATCCTCCCGTGCATGTACCCAGCAAATAGCTGCCGAATACCGTCCAGCTGCCGCCCGGCAGACGGATGACGCCGCTTAAAAAACTGCCCAGCATGAGCACTATATCGCCGGGCAGGCCGAATACAATCTGCAGCACCGCCGCGGTATAGAACGTAAGGAGCTGGTATAGAACAGGAATGCCCTCCAGCCCCGAAAGCGCCTGCCGCAGCAGCACCTCGACGGAATGATTCATGTAGTCGCTCCGATCGTTCAGATTTTAGCGCGGACTCCCCCCACATAGACCGATTCGACGCTCAGGTCCCCGCGCAGCAGCACAAGGTCGGCGACGCAGCCCGTCTCAATACGGCCCCGCCGGGTTTCGCCGATCTGCCGGGCCGGGTTGATCGTGGCCATACCGAGCGCCTGGGGCAGCGGAACGCCCACGCTGCGCACCATATTGCGCACCGCGACCTCCAGCGTCAGCGTGCTTCCGGCCAGAGTTCCGTCCTGCAGCCGCGCCTGGCGGTCGCGCACGAACACCTTGCTTCCGGCCAGGCTGTATTCGCCGTCGGGAAGATCGGTCGCCGCCATCGCGTCGCTGATGAGCACCACGCCAGCGGGCCCCTTTGAGCGCACCACGAGCGCCAGCGCTCCCGGATGCAGATGCACGAGATCGGCGATGATCTCGGCCGCTACCCCGTCGCGCACGAGCGACGCCCCCACAACGCCGGGGCTGCGGTGCGCAAGCGGCACCATGCCGTTAAAAAGATGCGTCGCCTCGCGCGCTCCCGCGTCGAATGCCGCCATCGAGGTCTCGTAGTCAGCCTCGGTATGCGCCAGAGATACCGTGACGCCCTGCCCCGCCAGATACCCTATGAGATCGAGAGCGCCGGGGTTTTCGGGCGCGATCGCGATGATCCGGACATATTTCTCGTATCCCTCTGCGATCGCGAGCCAGTTTTCCCGCGTGGGCGGCAGTATGCAGTCGCCCCGCTGCGCACCTTTCCTGGCCATGGACAGGAAAGGTCCCTCCAGATGGCAGCCCAGCACCGCCGCTCCGCCGGTGTCCTGCCCGGACCACTCGGCGGCGCGTATGAGCGTCCGTCGCAGGTTTTGCACGGTCTCGGTGGCCGTCGTGGGCAGGAAGCTGGTTACGCCGTGGCGCACGAGCGCGCGGGCCATATGCGGTATCGCGTCGGGATCATCGTCCTGGCATTCCTTGCCCGCGATAGCGTGTATATGGATGTCGATAAACCCCGGCGAGAGCACCAGGCCTTCACCGTTCACTGTCTCGGGCGCGGAAAGCGACGGACCGATCTGGGCGATGATTCCATCCCGCACGCGAACATCGACGCCGGTCCTCAACTCTCCATCCAGCAGAACCGCCGCGTTACGAATACAAAAATCCATTTCCTAATCCTCCCGTCTCCCCAAATAATCCCACCGGGCCGGATAGTCCAGCAGCTGCCGGGCCGCCCGGGTCAATCCTTCCATGGTATTGTCGCGGGGATGCTCGACCGCATACCGCCACAGCGCCCGCTTGAGCCGTCCGACCCGCGCCGACGGCGGCTCCCCCAGCAGCCCGGCTATGTCACGGCCCGTCAGGGCCAACGCGTCGGGAGTGTCGGGCGCTCCGTCGCGGATCATAGCCGCGAGTATCGCGTCCCAGCGGTCGGCCGCCCGCAGTTCCGGCTCGATCGCGCGCCTTAGCGCGATAAGATCGCGCACGAACGGGTATCCCATCCGCGCAAAGAACCACCGCACTGCGTCAGGCCGGGCGCGGCCGTTCGGGTCAAACGTATGGTGTCTTACCAGCAGCGCCGTTCGCTCGACGATCTCGCGGGAAAACCGCAGGCGTCGCAGCGCGGCGCTGACCCTCTGCGCGCCGATCGCCCCATGCTCCAAAATCGCGGCCTCGGGCATGCCCGGACGGCCGATATCATGAAGCAGCGCCGCCAGTCGCAGATGCAGCACGGCCGGTGCGCGGCTCGCGCAGCCCACACTGTACGAAAGTCCGTCCATGCCCCCTATTAAAAGCCCGCGGCAGGCCGCGACCTCGGGAAGCACGCGTCCAAGCGCGCCGATAGCATCGAGCGTCAGAAGCGCCCGGCCCACTGGATCGTCGCCGGTGCTCGAGCTGGGATAGCGCGTGTCGGCCAGCAGTATGCGCGTTAGCTCGTCAGCGATGCGCTCGGGCGCGATGTCGTCCAGGCGGCCCGCGCGGTCGCGGGCGGCGCGCATGGTGCCGGGATCGACGCCGAAATGAAGCTCGCCCGCAAGACGCGCCAGCCGCATGAGACGCAGCCCGTCGTCGTCAAAAACGGCCTCGGGCTCCCGGGTCGTTCGCAGCGTACGGCCGCTGATATCGGGTATGCCCGACAACGGGTCGATGATCGCGCCGGAGAGTATGTCAAGGTACAGCGCGTTGACGGTAAAGTCGCGCCGGAGCGCGTCGCCCTCGAGCGGTACGCCCAGCGTCACGGTCTCGGGCCGGTGGCGTCCCCCGGCGCGGTAGCTCTCGCTGCGAAACGCCGTATACTCGGCCTGCCGCCGCACTCCGTCTATATCTACGCGCAGTATGAGCGTACCCAGCGTCGGAGCGGCGGGCGTCGCCCGGATCCACGGGTGATCGCGCAGGCCCTCGATGAGCAGCCCCGGGGGCGCGGGCCCGCACAGATCCACATCGTGCGAGGGAAGGCCCAGCAGCCGGTCGCGTACCCAGCCCCCCACCGCGTAGAGCGCCCAGCCGCGCGCCCGGAATTCCTGCGCCAGCGCACGCAGCCAATCGGGCGGTGCGTCCGCCTTCATGCACTCACCCCCTCGCGCGGTTGATTCATTATAACGCATTTCCCGGGCGTCTTCAAACAGGAGATTCATCCATCACCGTTTGCGCCGGAATAAAAAAGCTCAGGCGGCAGCCCGAGCGATGTGTTCGATAAGGCGGCGGTATAAATACGCTATAATTTTTTATCATGAGCGGAGAGTCTGCAGGAAGGCGTCCATTCTTTCGCCGACGCCGCCGTCGCCGCTCCAGAGTGTGTTTTCGGGCAGCGCGGCCAGTTCCTTTGCAAGCCCGTCCCTAAGCGGCATCAGTTCCGACTGTGATAAGCCGGTTATACGCAGAATTTTTGAATTATCGATGATCCTGTTAAAACAGCGATCGTACCGGAGCTGGTACGCTTTTGGCGACTCCATATCGTCGCTGCCCAGTATTTTGAGGTACGTTTCCATATCGGTCGCTATGTATTCAAGGCCGATAATATCGCGGTAATACCCCGCGATCTCTTCCCATGTGCGGTGCTCGGAGGTGGAGACGATGTAGGCCTGTCTGCAGGCGGCGGGATTGAGCACCAGACGGGACAGCATTTTGGCCACATCACCGGCCCAGGTCATCGTGCCCTGAACGGAAAGCGCTTCCCTGGGAAGGACGACCGGCCGCTTCTTCAGCGCTCTTGCCACAACCGTATTGGCCTCAAGCGTAACCAGTTGGTACCGCAGCTTTGAATATGTGATCGCCGGACGCACAATCGTCCAGTTGAGGAAACTGGAGTTTTCAAGGATATCTTCCTGCCGGGCCTTTGCCAGTGAATAGTCGTCGGTGGCAAGGAATCGCTTGTTATCGGATATATCCAGCAGCTGCGCGGATTCCTCGTTGATCGGCGTGTCGCTGCCCGCGAATACCCTGTACGAGGACAGATAAATATAGTGGTTCGTATTGCTCAGCAGTATTCTGTATCGGTCCAGAAACTGTATCGTCGAGTAGAGCATGAAGTCGACAATCGCGTCGTAGTTATTTCGCAGTATCGCGCGCAGGGTATCGCAGTCCTTTGCGTCTGCCTGGAAATAGCTGATATTCGGACTGGTACTCTCTTTTTTGTCGAGCGAAACAACATGGACATCGTAGCCCATTTGCGCAAGCTGTGGAACCAGATAGACGCCCATAGCGCCTGTGCCGCCCAGTACCAATACCTTCTTACCATTATTTTTCTGCATTTTCTCTTACTCCGTCATTTAA